>CAMAZH010000074.1 GCA_945863035.1 Chitinophaga pinensis
AGAAAAAATTAAAGAAGCATCGCTTTCTTATGAAATCAGAAGAAAAACAAGTTTTGACCGCAGCTTCAGGAGATGCTGATGGTCAGGAACCTCCAAGCAGTTATGGCGGGTTCCGGAATGAAACAATAAGCTTCACTGCAAAAGCAAAAAAAGAATTCCCCATCAACGAAAAAGCCCAGGCTTTCAAGGAACGTTTTTTCCCCGACGTCAGCAGCCTTGATTGGAATAACTGGCAATGGCAAATCAGAAACAGTTTCACTTCCCTCAAGCAACTCGAAACCTTCCTGTATCTCTCCCCCGAAGAGAAAACCATTTCCGACAGGGAAATTAACCTCCCGATGCGAATTACCCCCTACTATGCCAGTTTGCTCGACAAATGCAATCCCCTGCAGCCTTTGCGGAGGACTGTTGTTCCAGTAATCGACGAACTGATCGTATCTCCCGGTGAAGAGTCCGATCCGCTTAGCGAGGGTCATGATAGTCCTGTTGATTTGATTGTTCACAGGTATCCCGACAGGGCTCTTTTCCTGATTACCGGGATCTGCAGTGTTTATTGCAGGTATTGCACCCGCTCGCATATGGTGGGCAAAAAGGAGAAAAGCCATCCCAGCCTGAATAAGATCGACGCCGCAATCGAATATATCAGAAACCATCCGGAAATCCGTGACGTTCTGCTTTCAGGCGGAGACCCTCTTACCATGTCCGATAACCGTCTGGAATACATCCTCTCCAGACTCAGAGCCATTCAACATGTGGAGATCATCAGAATTGGAACAAAGGTTCCCGTAGTGCTCCCACAGCGAATAACTTCTGAACTGGTTAAAAAACTTAAAAAGTATCATCCTTTGTATCTGAGTATACATTTTACCCATCCAGAGGAAATGACCGAGGAGACCAAGACCGCTTGCAATCGTTTGGCGGATGCCGGAATTCCTATGGGAAGCCAGACGGTTTTGCTAAAAGGGGTAAATGATGAAACCGAAATTTTCACCAAGCTCACCCATGAGTTACTTAAAGTCAGGGTACGTCCGTATTACTTGTATCAGTGCGACCCCATTCCCGGATCTTCCCATTTCAGGACTCCCGTGAAAAAGGGTCTTGAGATTATAAAGGGTCTCAGGGGATTCACCTCCGGCTATGCCGTTCCGCATTATGTTATTGATGCACCCGGCGGTGGAGGTAAAATACCCCTCCTGCCTTCCTATTTTAAGGGTAAGGAAGACGGGAATATTATTCTCTCCAATTATGAGAATAAAAAATATAAGTACCCTGATTATATGTAATTCTCTTTGCCCTTAGGTCGCCAGAACCGTTCGCAATACCGGGAAATCATCACTCGTATTCCTTGTGGGGTTTAGTGTGTCGGTGGTATAGTGCAACTGTCAATGATTTTGATTTGTCAACAGAAAGAGGAGTCGTCAGTACGACTCTTCTTCTTAAATACTGTAGAAATGTTAGTTGGATTAACTTACGATTTGCGCTCAGAATACCTGTTGCAGGGTTTTACTGAGGAGGAGACTGCCGAATTCGACAGGGAGGAAACTATTGCTGCCATTGAATCGACGCTTAACGCCTTAGGCTATGAGACTGAGAGGATTGGTAACGTTAAACAGCTTGCAAAGGAGCTGGTGTTTGGGAAGAAATGGGATATTGTTTTCAATATCTGCGAGGGGATGTATGGAATTGGACGTGAAGCTCAGGTTCCTGCTCTTCTCGATGCTTATAATATTCCTTATGTATTTTCCGGACCCCTGGTTCTTGCATTAACCCTACATAAAGCCATGACCAAAAGCGTGGTTCGCGATGCCGGAGTTCCAACTCCCGCTTACCATGTGCTCTACAAACCCGAGGATGTCGGATCAGTTAATCTTCCGTTTCCCCTCTTTGCAAAACCGCTTGCGGAAGGCACCGGGAAAGGGATTGACTCGAATTCGGTGATTGAGAATGCCGAACAGCTCAGGCAGAGATGTACCTATTTATTGGAGCGGTTTAAGCAACCTGTTCTTGTTGAGACCTACCTGAGCGGCCGGGAATTTACGGTAGGAATCGTGGGTACCGGAGAGAAAGCCCGCTCTGTTGGAGTTATGGAGATTATCCTCAATGCAAAAGCCGAGAAAAATGTTTACTCCTATATAAATAAGGAGGAGTGCGAGGAACTCGTTGAGTATGTGCTGGTAAAAGGAGCGGTGGCGGAAGCCTGCGAGAAAGTCTCTCTTGATGCATGGCGTTCACTGGGCTGCGAGGACGCTGGGCGGGTTGATGTACGTCATGATGGTTCCGGCATTCCAAACTTTATCGAAGTGAACCCGCTTGCGGGAATTCACCCCGAACATTCCGATCTGCCGATTCTCAGTACCAAAAACGGGATAAGCTATCCTGAACTGATGCAGATGATAATGGATTCGGCCATTCAGAAAATAAAGAAAAGTTATTAATCCCATGATCAAAAAAGTACTGCTTCTCATCAACAGAATTTCCGATAATCCCACCGAAGATGAGATGGACGTACTTTCTCAGGCAAGCGAGGTGGAAGCTGCGCTTTCAGAATTGGGATACGAATATTCGCGCGAATTTATGGATCTGAATCTCGGGCAGACTAAGGAAAACATCCTGCGATACGCTCCCGATCTGGTTTTTAATCTGGTTGAGACAATCGACCAGCGCGGCGATCTGATATACCTGGCTCCTGCTTTGCTCGATAGTATGCATATTCCTTATACAGGTTGCCCATTGGACGGTATGTTTCTTACCTCCAACAAGATTCTAACCAAACAGCTGCTCTCGCATCATGGGGTGAGAACGCCTTCATGGTTTGATAGTTCCGGGCCTTTCGATCTGAATCCCCCGAAAACATACATTGCAAAACCCTTATGGGAAGACGCATCCGTAGGGATTAACGACAGCAGCGTATTTAAGGGCAGTAATGCCGGAATAGTGGATAAACTTAGGGAGCGCTGGGGCAAGGGTTTTTTCATAGAGGAATTTATCGAGGGCAGAGAGTTTAATGTTTCGGTTCTCGGGGGAGAATCGGGCCCGCAGGTAATGCCTCTGGCTGAAATAGTATTTCATGAATTTCCGGCAAACAAGCCCCGGATTGTTGGTTATGCTGCCAAATGGGAACAGGACAGTTTTGAATACAGGAACACCCTGAGGAGTTTTGATATTTCCGGCACAACCACGGTGTTGCAGGAGGAGTTGCACGAGATGGCCCTTAGTTGCTGGAAAATTTTTAATCTCAGGGGATATGCACGTGTCGATTTCAGGGTAGATCACAAAAATAAGCCCCATGTGTTGGAGATCAATGCAAATCCATGCATATCGCCCGATGCAGGATTTTACGCAGCATGTTCCAACGCAGGGCTCACATTTACCCAGGTTGTTGAACGAATAATATACGACACAGTATCATGACAGCAGAGAACATTACTTTCCGCAGCATTGTTAGGTTTGAGGATATCGAGGACGTCAGCGAAATAGTTCGCTCCACAAATTTCTTCCGCGAAGACGAAGTGCTTGTAGCCCGAGAGCTCGTTGAGGAGGCTTTTCACAAGGGGAAAGAAAGTGGTTACGAATTTATTTTTGCAGAAGTGGATGGACGAACCATTTCATATTCATGCTACGGACTGATTCCCTGCACCTTAAAAAGCTACGACCTCTACTGGATAGCTACCCATAACGATTTCAGGGGGAAGGGGATAGGGCGTATTGTTCTTAAGAAAACCGAAGAAGCTGTTGCAATACTGGGCGGAAAAACGGTTTATGTTGAAACCTCATCCAAGGAGCAATATATCTCCACCCGTTTATTTTATGAGAAGAACGACTACACCCTGAAAGCCCAATTCGAGGATTTCTACGATATCGGGGATGATAAGTGCGTTTATACAAAGGTTGTTGATTCCCTGAATGTTCTTCGGGATACTTAATTTGCAACTCCTATCTGAAAATAATATTTGAACAACGTCTTGTTATATTAAAAATTTTGAATATTTTTGCAGTTCGAAAAAAATTGAAGAAAGAAAAATTAAAAAATCGTAAAGAATGTTAACTGCTGAACAGAAATCAGAAATTTTCAAAGTGCACGGGAAATCAGAAACCAATACTGGCCTGTCCGAATCACAGGTAGCTTTGTTTTCAACCAGGATCAATGACTTGACTCAGCACCTGAAAACAAATAAAAAAGACTTCAGTACACAGAGAGCGCTTCTTAAGCTAGTTGGTAAAAGAAGGCGTTTGCTCGATTACCTTAAAGATACTGATATCCAGCGATACAGAAATATCGTAAAGGCTTTGAACTTGAGAAAGTAAAAAACACAAAAAGGCAATTCCTTCGATTGCCTTTTTTGTTTACAGTCATATTTCGGGCGCTTATGCGCAAATTAGTACAACCTTTGGCCCTTGAAATACAAACCCTGATTTCGGTGTCCAAGCCAAACCTTCCGTTACTTCGTTACCCCGTTACTTCGTTACCTCACTACCCTGTAACTGCTTAGCTTTGTAACTCCAAAAAATTTAAACAAAGAGAAACCAAAAAGAAACCACAGAAAAATGTACAAACTCACACAAAAGAATATTGATCTTGGCGATGGCAGGATAGTAACCATCGAAACCGGCAAATTGGCCAAACAGGCCGACGGCTCCGTAGTTGTTCGTATGGGAAACACCATGCTTCTTGCAACCGTTGTTGCTGCTACTGATGCAAAAGAAGACGTGGATTTTATGCCCCTATCCGTTGAATACAAGGAAAAATATGCTGCCTCAGGTCGTTTCCCGGGCGGTTTTATGAAACGTGAAGCCCGTGCAGGCGATTATGAAATTCTCGTATCCCGCCTTATAGATCGTGCCTTGCGTCCCTTGTTTCCTGCCGATTACCATGCAGAGGTATTCGTGAATGTTATGTTGTTGTCGGCCGACAGCGACACCGCTCCCGATGCTCTTGCCGGACTTGCCGCTTCTGCTGCACTTAGTGTTTCAACAATTCCTTTTGGCGGACCCATCTCTGAAGTGAGGGTTGCCCGCATTAACGGAAAATTTGTTGTTAACCCCGGTTTTAAAGATTTGAAATCTGCCGACATCGATATCATGGTTGCTGCAACAAAAGAAAACATTCTTATGGTTGAGGGCGAAATGAGCGAGGTATCGGAAAACGATATGATCGAGGCTATCCGTGTTGCACACGAGGCTATCAAAAAGCAATGCATAGCTCAGGACGAGTTGGCAAAAGAACTGGGTATCGTTAAACGGGAATACTCCCACGAAACAAACGACTTGGAGCTCAAAGCCCGTATTGAGAAAGAACTGTACGATAAGGTTTACGCAGTTGCCGGCAAAGGAAATCCTAACAAACACGAGCGTGCTGCCAATTTCCAGGCAATCCGCGACGAGTTCATGACAAAGCTTAAAGCAGAAGCAGGTGAGGAAAAAGTTAACGAGATGCTCGTTAAAAAGTATTACCACGATGTCGAGAAATCTGCTGTGCGTAACAATATCCTCGACAAAGGAATTCGTCTCGACGGTCGTAAAACCGATGAGATCCGCCCTATCTGGTGTGAGGTTGATTATCTTCCTGCAACTCACGGCTCAGCACTCTTCACCCGTGGAGAAACCCAGTCGCTGACTACGGTTACCCTGGGTACCAAAATGGACGAAAAAATGATTGACGAGGTACTTTTCAAAGGAACAGAGAAATTTGTTTTGCATTATAATTTCCCTCCCTTCTCAACAGGCGAAGCCAAACCCTACCGGGGCACAGGCCGTCGCGAGATAGGTCACGGAAACCTTGCTCACCGTGCGCTGAAACGCATGGTTCCCGGTCCCGACCAGATCCCTTATGCCGTTCGTGTTGTGTCTGACATTCTTGAATCAAACGGCTCGTCTTCAATGGCCACTGTTTGCGCAGGAACACTTGCACTTATGGATGCCGGCGTGAAAATGAAAAAACCGGTTTCTGGCATTGCCATGGGCCTTATTACAGATACCAAATCCGGCAAATGGGCTGTTCTTTCCGATATCCTCGGCGACGAGGATCACCTTGGGGATATGGATTTCAAAGTTACCGGTACCCGCGACGGAATCACTGCCACACAAATGGACATCAAAGTTGACGGGCTTTCGTTCGAGGTGTTGTCTAAAGCTCTCGAGCAGGCTAAAGCCGGCAGACTGCACATCCTCGACATAATGATGAAGACTCTTGATGCGCCCCGTGAAGACTACAAACCTCATGCACCACGTATTATCAGGATCGAAATACCTAAAGAACTTATCGGTGCACTGATTGGCCCGGGTGGGAAAATCATCCAGGAAATCCAGAGAGAGACAGGAACTGTTATCACAATCGAAGAAGTTGACAATAAAGGTATTGTTGACGTTTCTGCAGTCGACAAAACATCCATCGATGCTGCAATGGCACGCATACAGAGAATTGTGGCGGTTCCCGAGATCGATAAAGTCTACAGAGGAAAAGTAAAAGCTATCGTGGCATTTGGTGCTTTTGTTGAAATTATCCCCGGAAAAGAAGGTCTGCTGCATATTTCAGAAATCGAATGGAGAAGGCTCAACACCGTGGATGAAGTCTTGAAAGAGGGAGACGAGATCGATGTGAAACTGATCGACGTTGATCCTAAGACAGGCAAGCTGAAACTTTCCAGGAAAGTATTGTTGCCTAAGCCAGAAGCTAAAGCATAAACATTAGAATATATGTATGAAACGCAGGGTGTTCGCCCTGCGTTTTTTTATTTTCCGCATCCATTTAAAAACATGCCAACTGAGGAAAGCATGTTTCCCAAAACACTTATCTTTGTTCTTATCCTTAAATTATGAACCCCTTATTCAATTTTAATGACAAAGCTTATCATTCCCGCAATTGCCTTGCTTCTTGCAGCCTGTAACCAAACTCAAATGAAGTATCCTGAAACCCTTAAAGATGCCACCGTTGACAACTATTTTGGAACCTCGGTTGAAGACCCCTACCGTTGGCTTGAAGACGATATGTCGCAGCAAACCGGCGAATGGGTTACCGCACAGAATGTCTTGACCGATTCTTTCCTCACAGCGATTCCATATCGGGAAAAGATCCGTGAACGTCTTACCCAATTGTGGAACTTTTCGAGAATGAACAACCTTGAAAAAAAAGGCGGGCATTATTTCTATTCCTACAACACGGGATTACAGAATCAGGATGTAATTATGGTTAAAGAAAACCTTAACGATTCGGGACAGGTTTTTTTAGATCCAAACCTTCTGTCTGAAGAGGGAACTTCCGCATTGTCCATGTTCTCTGTTTCCAACGATGGCAAGTATTTCGCATACGGAATTGCAAAGGCCGGGTCGGACTGGAATGAGTTTTTTATTAAGGAAATTGAAGGCAACAAAGATCTTGATGATCATCTTAAATGGATAAAGTTCAGCGACATTTCCTGGTATAAAGACGGCTTTTTTTACAGTCGTTTCAACGAACCTAAAGAAGGTGATGCTCTGAAAGGAGAAAATCTCAACAATAAGGTTTATTACCATAAAGTTGGTACAGCCCAGAGTTCCGATGTATTGGTGTATGAAGACCCTGAACACCCCGGCTTCAGCTTTAGCCCCTCGGTTAGCGATGACGAGCGTTATTTGCTTGTTAGCGTAATTGAGTCTACTACAGGGAATGCTCTTTATGTTAAAGACCTTGCAAAGGCAAACTCCGAATTTGTGAGACTTGTAGACAATTTCGAAAATGATTTTGCTTTTGTCGGTTCCATAGGCACTTCTCTTTTTCTGCACACAAATTACAATGCTCCAAAATACAAGCTTTTACGGGTTGACATGCAGAATCCGGGTCCTGAAAAATGGCTTGACCTTATTCCTGAAAATCAGGATCAGGTTCTCGAGAGCTGCAGTTTTGCCGCCGATAAAATTGTTGCGAAATCCTTAAAGGATGCCAGAAACCTGCTGTCAGTCTATTCAACCGATGGCAACTACTTCTACGATATAGAGTTGCCGGGAATTGGAACGGTTAGTTTCTTCAATTCCTCCCCCAATGAAAAAGAAGCGTTTTATCAATTCACATCCTTCAATTATCCTGCTAGTATTTTCGGTTACAACATTGAAGAAAACACTGTGAAACTTGTTTTTAAACCCGAGGTTGACTTCAATTCCGAGGATTACATCACCGAACAGGTTTTTTACACCAGCAAAGACGGAACGCGGATTCCAATGTTTCTGACGCATAAAAAGGGAATTGTGGCAGATGGCACAAATCCCACTCTTCTATATGGTTACGGAGGATTTAACATCACCTTATCCCCGGGTTTCTCGGTACGGAATATTGTCTGGCTTGAGAATGGCGGTGTCTATGCTGTTGCGAATATCAGGGGAGGCGGGGAGTATGGCGAAGACTGGCATCAGGCCGGCACGATTCTCAACAAGCAGAATGTTTTTGACGATTTTATTGCAGCAGCAGAATATCTCGTTGAAAACAAATACACTTCCTCAAAAAAGCTTACTGTATTCGGAGGTTCCAACGGTGGTCTATTGGTTGGTGCGGTTACAAATCAGAGACCCGATCTCTTTGCGGTGGCTATTCCTGCCGTTGGTGTGATGGATATGCTTCGATATCACAAATTCACCATTGGCAGATATTGGGCAAGCGATTATGGCACAAGCGACGACTCAACCCAGTTCGAATATCTGTATAAGTATTCTCCAATACACAATATTAACGGGGGAGTTGAATATCCCGCGGTCTTTGTCACCACGGGCGATCACGATGACCGGGTAGTGCCAGCGCATTCTTTCAAATATATTGCCAACCTTCAGTCTAAACATAGCGGTAAGAAACCTACCTTAATCCGGATTGAAACCAATGCGGGTCACGGAGCAGGGAAACCGATTTCAAAAAGCATTGCTGAAGTTGCCGATATGTGGTCCTTCGCGTTTTACAATATGGGATTTGTGCCCTACTATTAGTTTGCAAATCTGACCAAGTTGAATAATCAGCGAGATGCATCCTGACAGCAGCGTTCGCTGAGCTTGTCGAAGCGAATCTGCCGAAGCGGGATAGGCATTCGTTCGTGCTGCAGAAAATGTGGCAGCTATATCCGATCTTTTCGCCTGGAAAACAAATATGGAGTACAACTACATCGTCATAGAAGGAAATATCGGGGCAGGCAAAACCTCCCTTGTAAATATGTTGGGTGAGGATCTGAATGCCAGGGTTATCCTCGAACGATTTGCCGATAATCCCTTTTTGCCTAAGTTCTACGGGGAACCCGACAGGTATTCCTTTCCCGTTGAACTCTCGTTTCTTGCCGACCGCTATCATCAGTTAAAAGAAGAACTGAGCAACCGGGATGTTTTTTCCAGCCTGATCCTGGCGGATTACTACTTTTCAAAATCGTTGATATTTGCAAGGATTACATTGAAAGACGATGAATATAATCTCTATAGGCAGTTGTATGATATTATACATTTGCATTTGCCAATCCCGGACCTCTATGTATATTTGCATCTGCCGGTTGAAAAGTTGGTGAGGAACATAAAAAAAAGAGGCCGCGAATATGAACTCAGCATCAGTGAGGAATATTTGCTGAAATTGCAGAACGGCTATTTCGATTACCTTAAATCCCAGTCAGATCGGCGAATTCTGCTGATCGACGGGAGCCAGCTCAATTATATTGATAATACCGAGGATTATGAGAAAATCAAAAAATGCATCTTTAACACACAATATCCGATTGGGATTAATCGCATAATTTTATAGAATTATCAGCCTAAATGAGGGGGAAGCTTTTTTTTAATGAAAAAATATCATAGATTTGTAAGTGTTTTGAAAAAATGAAATCTTTTTACTTTAAACTAATATCCAGAGCGTTATGAAAAAATTGACCTACTTAGCACTTTTCACCTTTGCTGCGTTTGCTTTTAGCAGTTGCGGAGGCTTAAACAAAATGAAAGAAAAAGCTGCTGATGTTTCCTATAAAGTTACTCCAGAAATTCTGGAAGAGCACGGGGATCAGGTAGCTATTAAGATCGATGTGAAATATCCTGCAAAATATTTCAACAAAAAAGCTATCCTTACCGCTACTCCTGTATTGAAATATGATAAGGGCGAAACTCTTTTCGCTGCTAAAACAGTTCAGGGAGAAAGTGTTGAGGCCAACAACCAGAAAATCACCTACACAACCGGTGGTACGGTTTCCTATGCAGGAACTGTTGCTTTTACCGAAGATATGATGAAATCAGAACTGTATGTTCGGGTTGAAGCAGAATTGAAAGGCAAGAAATTACCCTTCGACGACTACAAACTCGCTGACGGTGTTGTTGCAACTCCAAAACTTGTTATGATTGATCCAAAACCTGTTATGGTTGGTGACAAATTCCAAAGAATCATTCCTGAGTCAATGATGGCAGACATTCTTTATGTTATCAACAGGGCTGACATCCGCGCTTCCGAATTGAAAAAGGCAGAATGGATTAAAGTTATGGAATTTATCAATCAGGCAAATGCCGATGCCAGGACTGAACTTAAAAACCTCGAGGTTTCTTCCTATGCATCTCCCGATGGAGCTATTGACCTGAACGAAAAGCTTGCTCAAAAACGTGAAGGTTCCGCCTCAGGCTATATCGCAAAAGAACTGAAAAAATCCAAAGTCGAAAAAGCTGCTGAAGAAGGTTTTATCACCAAAAAATACACGGCTGAAGACTGGGATGGTTTCAAAAAACTTATGGAAACAAGCAGCATCCAGGACAAAGAACTTATTCTGAGAGTGCTTTCTATGTATTCTGATCCTGTTGTTCGTGAAAAGGAAATCAAGAACATCGCTGCAGCTTACAAAGACATTGCTGACGACGTACTTCCCCAGCTGAGAAGATCAAAACTTACAGTTAACACCGATAAGGTTGGTTATTCTGATGACGAACTTAAAGGTCTTTGGGCAAGTAATCCTGATGTGTTGAAACTGGAAGAAATTCTGTACACGGCTACTTTGTTTGCTGATTTGAACACTAAACTTGCTATTTACACAAAAGCTGCTGCTAATTACCCAACTTGTTTCAGAGCTGTGAATAACATTGGTTACGTTAATGTTCTTTTAGGAAATACTGATGCTGCACAGGCTTCATTTGAAAAAGCAAAGGAAATGCAGAGCAACGACGTTGTGAACAACAACCTTGCATGTGTTGCCCTTATGAAAGGCGATGTTGCTAAAGCTCAGGAACTTTTCACTGCTTCCATGGGAGCGGGTGCTGTTGTTAATTACAACCTCGGAATTATTAAAGTTATCCAGGGCGATTATGATGCAGCTGCCAATTATTTCGGTAACACCGACGAATTCAACACTGCTTTGGTTAAATATCTGAAGAAAGATTTCGATGGCGCTCTTGCTACCTTAGGTCGCGTTGAGAAAGATTCAGCCAAGAAAGATTACCTCAGAGCTGTTGTTGCTGCAAAACAGAGCAAGGACGAACTTGTTTTCGAAAGCCTTCGCTTAGCTTTTGCAAAAGACAGCAAACTTGCCAGTCGTGCTAAAGTTGATATCGAATTCGCAAAATATTTTGAAAACGACGTTTTCAAAGGTCTTGTGAAATAAGCTAAAATCTCAAATACACAAAAGAGGCGGTTCCATTTCTGGAGCCGCCTCTTTTGCTTTAGCAATTTTTACAGCCCAAGCTGCCGGAAGGCCTCCCACAAAACAATTCCCGCACTTACTGAAACATTCAGCGAGTGTTTTGTACCTGCCTGCGGGATTTCGATGCAGGCATCGCTTAAGTCAATTACTGACTGCTCAACGCCATGAACCTCATGGCCAAAAACAAGCGCGTACTTCCTTTCCCCCGAAAGCTTCATTTTTTCAAGACCGGTACTTCCTTCTGCTTGTTCAATGGAGTAGACAAGGAAGTTTTCTGACTTGAGTTTTCTGACAATTGAAGCCGTTTCTTCGTAATACTCCCAACTCACCGAATCGGTAGCTCCCAGAGCTGTTTTGTGAATGTCTTTATGAGGAGGACAAGCGGTAATCCCGCATAAATATAGTTTCTCTATCCTGAAGGCGTCGCAGGTTCTAAAAATGGATCCGATGTTGTTCAGGCTTCTCACATTATCGAGTATTACAGTAACCGGAATTTTCCCAACAGCTTTGAATTCCTCGATGCTGATACGGTTTAGTTCTTCTATTGCCAGTTTTCTCATTTTTTAATCTTTCGGATGCAAGGAGGAGACTCATTTTTCGACAGAGGCAATCCTATAAAAATGAAGTGAATCCCAAATCGGGAATGTGTCTGTTCTGCCCAACTCTGCATTACAATTTTTATTCGCGCTAAATTATAGATTAAAGCTTACTATAAATGGAAAAAAATGGATATTTTCGTGATCTCAAATATTTAATAAACGAACGCAGGAAATGAACATTCACGAATATCAGGGTAAATCCATCCTTAAGAACTACGGTGTTGCTGTACCCGTTGGTTTTGTTGCCGAATCGCCCGAAGCAGCAGTAGAACTGGCAAAGAAGATTCAGTCACAGACGGGTACCACTACCTGGGCAGTTAAAGCACAGATACATGCAGGTGGTCGGGGCAAAGGTGGAGGTGTGAAGATTGCAAAATCCCTTGATGATGTGAAACAATACGCCAAAGATATCATCGGGATGAACCTGATTACACATCAAACAGGCCCTGAAGGTAAAATGGTACATAAAGTTCTTATCGAACAGGGTATTTTTTATCCGGGGGAGAGCGAAATTCGTGAGTTTTATATGAGTATTCTGCTGAACCGGAGCACTGGCCGAAATATAATTATGTATTCTACTGAGGGTGGAATGGACATCGAAACTGTTGCTGCCAACACCCCTCACCTGATCTTCAAGGAAGAAATCGATCCCAAATCAGGTCTTATGCCTTTTCAGTCTCGCAGGATTGCATTTAACCTGGGCTTAAGCGGAAAAGCATTTAAAGAGATGACCAAATTCGTTCACTCCTTATATAATGCATACCTCGGATCTGACGCCTCTCTATTCGAGATCAACCCCGTATTCAAAACTTCCGATGATCTCATTCTGGCAGCCGACAGTAAGGTAAATCTGGAGGATAACGCACTTTATCGACACCCCGATTTTATGGAGATGCGCGATCTTTCGGAAGAGGATGCTACAGAGGTTGAAGCAGGGAAATACGACCTGAACTTCATCAAACTAGATGGAAATGTCGGCTGCATGGTAAACGGCGCCGGTCTTGCTATGGCTACAATGGATATCATTAAATTATCGGGCGGCGAACCTGCCAACTTTCTGGATGTGGGCGGCACTGCTAATGCCGAACGTGTTGAAGCGGGATTTCGGATCATACTGAAAGAACCAGCTGTTAAAGCTATTCTTATTAATATTTTCGGGGGAATTGTACGCTGTGACCGTGTAGCCCAGGGAGTTGTGGATGCTTATAAGTCCATCGGCGACATCAGGGTTCCTGTAATAGTAAGGCTCCAAGGTACCAATGCAATTGAAGGTAAAAAGCTTATCGACGACTCCGGTCTGAAGGTCTACTCGGCTATTTCCCTTCAGGAAGCTGCCGATTTGGTTAAGGAACTCGTTTAATCAATTTGAAAATTAGATAATTTGAAAATTAGTTAATGTGAGAATGTCGTAATTCAGGCAAATCAATAAGAAAATTACCATATTGCCCCATTTTCAAATTGTCAAATTGTCCTCATTTTCAAATTATCTAATTGACTAATTTTCAAATTGTCCTCATTTTCAAATTCTTCCCATTTTCAAATTATTCCAATCCACGTCTTTCCTTGCCACCGGCATCGTCATGCACCGGGCACCTCCGCCTCCGCGGGCGAGTTCTGATCCATCAATGGTAACAACGCAGCGCTTATAGTCTCTCGGATTCGATTTCCCGGCATTCACATCTTTTGCTTTAAGGATTTCAAACCCTGCCTTATTCATGTTTTCGAGCGTGTAAGTGTTCCTGTTATATCCGATAACCTTGCCGGGGGCAAAGGCGAAAAAGTTCGCCCCACTGTGCCATTGCTCACGTTCCTGAACCATATCGTCACCAGTGCCACCGCAATAGGCTATTTCAAGATCCATCCCTAAAGACCTTAACACAGAAGGTATGTTATCAACCACGGATATGGAAGTAACATTCCCGTTTTCGAGCTCTATATGAACCGTTTTAAACCGGTTTGGAGTGAGTATTAAAGGTTCGTAAACCATGCAGCAATTCTTGTCCAACAAGGTGAAAACCATATCCAGGTGAATAAACGATTCAGGCTCAAATGGTAGTTCCTGAACAATTACATGCTGTTTTTTCTTGTTTGATTTTAACTGTTCAAGAATAAAATCGATCCCCTGTGAGGATGTCCGTGCTCCAATCCCAATAATAAGGATATCCTCTCTTGCTATCAGGATATCCCCACCTTCGATTTTTATGAAGGGGTCAAGTGCTTTTTCGGCCAGCGGATCCATGGTGCCTGCCTGGAACAAAGGATGGTACTCGAAAATCGCCTGCATTATAAACGACTCACGAACTCTTACCCGGTTCGCCATTGACGAAATAAGAACCTTGTTGTGAATGGAAACGGATGCGTCACGGGTAAAAAAGAAATTATGCAGGGGAGCAAGACTGTAGTTGTCTTCGTTGAAGAAATTTGTAATAGTATCCCTTTTAATGGGTACACCCTGAATCAGCTGGTTGGCAAGCTTCGGGCTGTCAATTTCCATGAGGGGGAGAATAAGACCGGACTGGGCTTCATTGCTACAAATTTTGCGTATCAGGCTTTCTCTGCAATCCTGAATCGAAAGGACATCTCTTAGTAAATCCTCAACGTAAAGCGTCTTGGTAAGACCCGCCAGCAAACAGCTGAGCTGGGAATACTCTTTTTGTGCGACCGAAAGGTTAAGGATATCGCTATAGAGCGCACGCTGAGCGTTGCGGGGAGTCATGTTCTCAACCTCAAGACCCGGTTTGTGGAGAATTACAGCTTCAAGTTCGCCGATTTCAGAGTTTATATTGATGGAGATTTTTTCGGACATGTAGGTTGCGTTTTTTAACTTGATATTTCAATTTTGGATTATAAAGAAGTGTAAAGGTAATAATTATAAGGTATGTAAAAATGGAAGCCTTTATACCAAAAAGCAAAACCAAGAAGCAAGGCTGTTTACAAAACTTTATAAATTAGCGTTATAATAAAAGGAACAGCAATGGTAAGAACTACTCCGTGAACCAGAGAAATGATAAGGTAATTTTTTCCCGATGCTTTCAAAATTACCGGCAGGGTTGTATCCATTGAGGTTGCGCCTGCCGAGGACACCGGTGCCAACTTTCCGAAATACCGGCTGAAAACAGGAGCAAAGAGCAAGCTTATTATTTCACGGGTAATGTTTGCAAGTAAAGCCAAAGTCCCCATACTCTCCCCCGAGAATTGAGTGATCAGTACCCCTGAAAGGCTGTAATACCCGAATCCCGCACCGATTGCAAGGGAGTCTTTCAGGCCAAGGTCGGGAATCATCCAGTTATAAATAAGAATTCCCAGAAAAGTACCGATAATGGTAGATATTGGAACAAGAAGGATTTTCAGGCTCACCGAACGCAATATCTCCGGCAAACGCGGATCGCTGCCAAACGAAAGACCTATAAAAACCATCAAAACATAAAGCACGATAATGCTCAGGCGGTCAAAGGAGATTCCATCCGGAAGCAGACCTGTTTGTCCCAGCACTATGCCTGCAATGAAAAACAGTACGATGATCAGGCTACTTTTCATTTTTGCGGAAGATGAAGCGGTAAAGTAAAAATGCAGTGAAAACACTACCAGCGATAGCAAACAGCGATATCAGCAGTGCTTTGAAACCAATTTCGGTAAGATTCCTCATGATTTCAGGCTTGGTGCCGACACTCAGCCCCATAAAAAAAAGCAAAGCATAGATAATATACAAAGTAGTTTTATCCGTTATGCCAAAGAATTTTTTTGAACCCGAAAAGGCATATCCGGTAAGTGTCCCGGCAAGAAGTAGTAAAAGGATTATCCACATTGTTTGATTGGGTTTATTGTTTGTTTTTAAGATTTCAAATGTAATGATTCCATGAAAATTTTCAGGTTGATGGTAGCGTTTTAATGGGGAAAGGTAAGGAGGCCAAAAATGTCAGGATATTGGAACGGACGATGCCCCAATTCCTTTAAGCGGAAACAATCGTAAAAAATAACTATTTTTGCCCCTCACAAAGTTGAATTTATGACCGTTCCCGATTGGCAAAGCCGAACAGAACTTCTTTTGGGCAAAGACTCCCTTCTCAGATTGAAAAACGCTCACGTCCTTGTGCTGGGTCTGGGTGGGGTGGGAGCATACACAGCCGAAATGCTTTGCCGGGCGGGTGTGGGGAAACTCACCATTGCCGATGGGGATAAAGTGCAGCCATCAAATTTCAACCGTCAGCTCATAGCCATAGAAAGTACTCTTGGTGAAGAAAAAGCAGAAGTAATGGCCAGGCGCTTAAGAGAAATAAATCCCGAAATTGAGCTGCGGGTAAGTAACGAGTTCATACGGGAGGAAAAGATGGATGCTATCCTCGAAACCCCCTATGATTATGTGGTGGATGCAATTGATACCCTTTCCCCGAAAGTTTTTCTTATTGTAAAATCCTTGCGCAAGGGATATCCGATTGTCAGCTCCATGGGCGCCGGAGGGAAACTCGATCCTTCGCAGGTTACCGTGACGGATATCTCGAAATCGTACAACTGCCGCCTGGCATACAGTCTTCGCAAACAGCTGCACCGATTGGGGATACATGAGGGATTTAAGGTTGTGTTCTCACCGGAAACCGTCTCCAAGGATTCCGTGAAGCTTGTTGAAAACGAGGAGAATAAACGTTCCACCGTTGGCACTATTTCCTACATGCCTCCGTTATTTGGGTGTGTGATGGCTTCGGTGGTGATCCGAGACCTTGTTTCGAAGGTGGAAATGCTAAAAGTATCCTAAATAATGCATTGCTTAATTTTTTTTTGGATATTTGTTACAAATGACAATTTTTAAAATAAAACCGATAATTATGAAAAAGTATATTCTGATTTCTTTTCTGGCTTTAGGAATGGTTGCGGGTTCAAATGCCCAGATACTTAGCTTTGGTGTTAAGGGTGGATTGAATTATTCCAAAATGAAGTTCGATAACATCTCAAACATCACTACCACCGCTGCCAATTACAACCTTATGGAGGATGAATCGTTTCAGGGATTTCATGTTGGAGTGATGGGCCGACTGAAAGTTTTCAACCTGTTTTTGCAGCCCGAGCTTTTGTTCAATACCACCGGTGGAAAGGTCTTGGTTGAGGAAATCGGCACATCCGTTAAAAAAGTCAAACAGGTTAAATATAACAAGCTCGACCTGCCTGTTTTGCTGGGCATGAAATTCGGTCCTGCACGGGTAAACCTTGGCCCCGTTGCCTCTGTAACGTTGTCGTCAAACTCGGAACTTGGTGATATTATCCCCGACATCGAGACCCTCTCAAAAGGAGCCACCATCGGATTTCAGGCCGGAGCAGGGATTGATATCCTTAAGAAATTCACAATTGACCTTCGCTATGAGGGAGGCCTTAGTAAACTGGGCGACAAGTTTACCGTTGGTGGAAACGATTACGCCTTCGATGCCAGAGACAAGAAGTTTCTTGTAAGTGTGGGTTTCTTCTTTTAATCCGCTCTTTCCGATATTTTGTTTTTTGCCAGAAAGGCAAAAAGAATTAATACCTGTTTATGGGCTACCGGCTTATTTCCTTAAAAATCGCAACGGATTATACGGATGAGGAGTTGCGTGCGGGCATTGGCCGTGAGCTCCGTATCCGTGATTTCAGTTTTACTATCGAGAGCAAAAGTCTCGATGCCCGCAAGAAATCCGATATCCACTGGCTTCTGCGCATCGGCGTTTCATCTCCCGAGCTCAAAGGCGGCGAGGATGCACCATCCCCCGAAATTGAAGTCCCCCGAGAAAAAAGAGACGGAAAAATTCTTGTTGTGGGAAGCGGTCCGGCAGGGTTTTTTGCTGCCCTGTTTCTTCAGATGTCGGGTTTTTCAACCACCATCATTGAAAGGGGACGAGATGTCTCCAAACGGTCCAAAAGCATTGATGATTTTGAGAATCGGGGGATCTTCGACCCGCTTGCAAACTATGCATTCGGGGAAGGGGGCGCGGGAACTTTTTCCGATGGTAAGCTCACCTCCAGAAGCAAGCATATCAGCGCTGAGCGTCAGTTTATCCTGAACTCTTACATTCGTGCCGGAGCGCCTGCTGAAATAGCGTATATGACCCATCCCCACCTTGGCAGCGACAAACTGAAAATCATTGTCAAAAACCTGCGGGATGAATTCGAATCCCTTGGAGGCACTATGCACTTCGAGACGCAACTCACTGACATTGAAGTCGTCAAAGGAAAAGTTGTTTCGGCAACCACCGACAAGGGTACCTACCAGGCCGATTATTTTATTATTGCACCTGGGCATTCGGCCTATGAAACCTATCGAATGCTTATGCGACGAGGAGTGGCCTTTCGCCCAAAGAACTTCGCAATCGGAAGCAGGATGGAGCATCCCCAACAAATCATTAACCTTGCTCAATGGGGCAGAGAGAGTCTTCCGGGTGTCAAAGCCGCGGAATACCGGCTTACCTCAAACCCTGAAGGTTCGCTTCCTGTTTACACGTTTTGCATGTGTCCGGGTGGAATCGTGGTTCCTGCTGCTGCCTATGCGAACACGAATATTGTAAATGGGATGAGCCTTTACCAACGCGATCTTA
>CAMAZH010000075.1 GCA_945863035.1 Chitinophaga pinensis
AATTCTCGCATTATCCCTGCTTTGTTTTGGTTTAAACGCTGCGGTAATAGTTGAACCCGTAAGCTTTGTTAAGACAGGGGATCAGGTTTATTTTGGACAGGATCTTAAGATGGGGTTGTTCAATTACAAGGTAATTGACGCAGAAGGAACCGTCACGAAAATTCGCAATCGCGACGTGGTTGCCTACACCCATAATTCGCGGCATTTCGAGTCGCTGCCGGTAATTTGCAAAACCACTGACACAGTTTGTTTTGCAATGATGGAATACATAACGCAAAAATCAGGTTTGAACTTGTATCGTTACGCCAATTACGAAGATGGTGAAGCCAGGTACGAATTCTTTGTATTTAAAAACGGCGAATTCTATTTAAGAATCGATCAGGAGAATGCAAAAACAACCCTTCCGTTTTTCGGCATAAAGTTGGTTTAGCCTAAGCAATTTCGAAACTCCAAAAGCGCAATACCGTCTGGGAGTTAGCAAGAATTAAGATTCCGCGAATTCATTCCGCGGAATCTTTTTATTTCCATCCTTGGGAATCATATAGTGCCAATACTTATTACCGGATTGCCAAGTAACCTCCCCTTACTCCCCTTTCGGATAAAACGACCTGCCACAACTGGCTTTTTGTTAATGCCCTGAAAGATCCCGCGCTTGAAAGCAAAAAGAATTTCCACATCCGGAAAAAGCGTTCCGAGTAGCCTTTTTTCACACTGTCCCAGTTCGCAACAAAATTAGCATACCAGGCCATTAGGGTTTTATCGTAATCGGTTCCGAAATTATGCCAGTCCTCCAAAACAAAGAGCTTTTCGATTCCCTTACCGATCTGTGCTACCGAAGGAATCATTCCATTCGGGAAAATGTACTTTTGGGTCCAAAGGTTTGTAGTTCGCACTGATGCCATATTCCCGATAGTATGGAGAAGAAAGATACCGTCCTTTTCCATACAACTCTTTGCAACCTCAAAAAAAGTCCTGTAGTTCTTATAGCCAACATGTTCAAACATCCCAACGCTAACGATTCTGTCGAATTTCTCCTTTAAATCGCGATAATCCATAAGACTGAACCTCACCGGTAAGCCTGCGCACAATTTTTGTCCCAGCTCGACTTGTTCTTTAGACACGGTAACACCAAGGGTTTCGACGCCGAATTTTTCTGCAGCATATTTTCCAAAAGCGCCCCAGCCACATCCGATATCAAGCACCCTCATACCGGGTTTCAGATAGAGTTTGTGGCAGATCAATTCCAGTTTGTTCTCCTGGGCATCATCCAGACTTTCGTCATTTTTCCAGTAGGCGCAGCTGTAATTCATTCGTTTATCGAGCATACTCCGGAAAAGCCTGTTTCCCAGATCATAGTGTTTTTCCCCTATAATAAATGCCCTTCTGGACGACTGAAGGTTGAAAATTCCAGCGACAAGAAGCCGGGCAAGAATTGAGAACTTTCTTTTAACTTTTTCGTCCGCCCCGGCTGAAAGAACCCTGCAAATAAACTCGTCGACTTTCTCTGATTCCCACCAGCCATCCATATAGGCCTCTCCCAGACCCAACTCCCCTTGGGTAAATACCCGTTTATAAAAGCCTTCATTTGAAACCACGATGTCCCATGGGTTAGGGCCATTTACCTCAACTCCTGAGAGAAGCAGAATCTCTTTAATGATATCCTTGTACTTAGTATTCATGATGCGAAATGAATTGGATTATGCGAATTAATTAACAGTAAATCTGTTTCACCTCCCCTTCGGATTAAATAGCCCTGTAGAAATCATAATTCAAAGCCTCCATTTCAATCATACTGGGATATTTGTAAAAGAGTATTTCATCTTTTGCCCCGACATAGAAACCCGTTTCTATCGTTCGGTACAAGAGGGCTCCTGAAAACACCCTTTGAACGGTCTTCATCTGTTTCCTGTCTTCCGTTTTTAAAATTTCGAGACAGTCCCTCAGGTGTGGAATCGAACCATAGGGTAGTTGTTCTGCGGATCCTGTAAGGGGATTATTAGCAAGTTCGCCTAATTTCAGGTCAACAAAAAACAATTTTGGGAGATGGATCTGCAGGCTACCGTCTGTGAGGACTTTCAGAAATTCCGTAGGGGCAAGGGCGCTTGCAACCTGCGGGTTTACAGGGCACAATTCCTGATAGAGATGGATTTCCCTTTTTTCATCCTTTGAAGGGTTATAAGGAGTTTTTTTTAGATTTAGCACAAGCCCGTTTTCCGTGGTTAGGTACAGATCTTTTAGTGCTTTTAGAGGAATTGTTTCCAGAACCCTGTAAACGGAGAGGTAGACTGAACTCTTGGGCTTGCCATCGGGCTTACTTATGCAACGGCTGTTGAGGTAATCCAAGTCAATGAGAGTTTTCACGGAATCCAGGTCAACCTCAAAAAAAACAACCTGACCCCTGTTTGATTTTTTCGTTCCGGTAGCCATGTAGGCCCCAAACTCATCGGGTGTTAGCATTGATCCTATCAATGCTTCCGGGTTGATGGTTAGATAAATGAATTTTTCCATGACGTCTTAATTTATTGTAGTTTACACTAATAAATTAAAAATCTGTTTCTTACAATATGCAAGTTACAAATCGGGCAAGTCAGGGTCAATACTTTAGAGCATGCCTGTTTAAATATCTTTCAGGGTTTCCAATTCCACCCTGCATTTATGGCAAAGCTCTCTTGATTTCTGATCCACATCTTCGACATAGGTACTGGAAGCCATAACACAACCGGGAACATGGCAATGCTTAAGTCCTAAGGTATGCCCCAACTCATGGATGACTTCCTTAATGAAACGATCAAGCAGCAGTTTATCATTAGCAGGCATACCATAGCGTTCATTATTCAACCGGAACAGGGAGGCAATTGCCGTGCGCCCGTGAAGAAAGGCTTGCCCGTATATGTAGGTGAGAATAGGGATAAAAAGGTCCACCCGAAACATCCCAACAGTTTTAAAAGATTCCGAGGCGTAAAGCGAATCGATTTCTTTCAACAAATTGTTACCATCGTATTGTTTTCGGGCAGGATCGTAAAACAGACTCAGGTCAAGGCGTTTTTCGTCAATGACAACCTCAAGACCATACTCATGCTTTACGCTTTCAGCGATCCTTTCCAGAAATTCCCTTTCGAAATGCCCGAATGATATAAGAGTTATATGTTGAGGGGTCATTTATCGGCTTTTTGGATGGGATGGGTGAGGTTAGTGAGGGTTAGTGAGTATTAGTGAGTGGTAGTGAGCGCGCTTCGCTAAGTGAGTGGTAGTGAGGTGGTAACGCTCTCACTAAGCGAAGCGTTCTCACTAAGCGAAGCGTGCTTACTAAGCGAAGCGCACTCACTCCACTCACCAAGCGTAGCGCACTCACTTTTTCCCCGGTTGTTTAAGTCCGTACTTTTTAATCTTGCTGTAAAGCGTAACCCGGTCGACCTTTAGGGCTTGTGCAGCACGTGAGATATTCCAGCCGTATTTGTTCAGGATCTGGAGTACGTGCTTGTTTTCGAGATCATCGAGGCTTTCAACAGCGCTGTTAATGATATCTTTTCCCAGGGGCAGGTCTTTCAAGTGGATTTCCTTGCCGTTGCCCGTCACAATAGCCCGCTCAATCATATTTTCGAGTTCCCTCACATTTCCCGGAAACTCGAATTCCTCAAGCCTTCTTAATGCGGCCGGATCGATCTTCACAATATCCCGGCTCATGGACGTGCAATACTTCGTAATAAAATAATCCACCAGCATAGCAATATCCTCTGTTCGCTCGCGCAGAGGAGGTACTAAGATATTAACAACGTTCAGCCTGTAGTAAAGGTCTTCCCGGAAAGTGCCGTTTTCCACAAGCTTTTTCAAATCCCTGTTAGTAGCACAAATTACCCTGAAGTCGGATGAAATTTCCTTGTTGCCCCCTACCCTGACAAATGTTTTTGATTCGAGAACGCGTAGCAGCTCGACCTGCATTTTTGGGGATATGGTTGCGATTTCGTCAAGGAAAATCGTTCCTCCATCTGCCATTTCGAACCTTCCCTTTCGGTTGTACATGGCACCCGTGAAGGCTCCTTTTTCGTGGCCAAAAAGCTCGCTCTCCAGCAGACTCTCGGTAAGGGCGCCGCAATGTACACTTACCAGAGGGAAAAATTTTCGGGGGGAGTTTGAATGTATCGCCCGGGCTATAAGCTCTTTGCCCGTACCGCTCTCCCCCGTGATAATAACCGAGGAATTCGATTGAGCAACACTCTCGACCTGTTTTAGAACCTTCTTCAAAGCATCACTGTTACCAATGAGGTCTTCAACGTTTTCGAGACTGGATACTTTTTCCTTTAAAACCTCATTTTCCGTTTGGAGATTGATCTGCTTGGTGGCATTGCGGATGAGATGGGACAGGTCGTCGGGATCAAAAGGCTTGGTGATATAGTCGAACGCACCGTCCTTTAGGGCCCTAACGGCAGTTTCGACGGAGGCGAACGCCGTCATGATAATAACAATGGAGTCCTTATTCAAAGCCTTGATCCTTCGCTGCATCTCCAGCCCATCCATCCCGGGCATCTTGATGTCTGCCAGAATAATGTCAAAACTCCCGGTTTCGAGCAGGGCCAATGCCTTTTTCGCGTTTTCAGCGACATCGACGACATATCCGTCTTCGATAAACCAACTGTAAAGGGATTCCCTAACGGAAGGCTCGTCGTCAACTATTAATATTGAAATTTTCCGGCTCATAGTATTTTTCTTAATTCGATTTATTCCTCGCTCCCGGAATCTCTGACAAGGGGGATTTTTATCGCCATTGTGGTTCCCTTTCCCAGTTCCGAGCTCACATCAATGGAGGCTTTGTGACTTTGGATTATTCCATGTACTATAGCCAGCCCCAAACCAATGCCGCTGGCCTTTTGTTTTGCCGAGAAAAAGGGCTCGAAAATATGAGAAATGTCCTCGGGCGAAATACCTGAGCCGTTATCCCTGATTTCCAAAACAATGGTGTTCTCGTCGGGGTTTTTTGTTTTAATCACAATCTCTCCGTTTTCTGCCACTGCTTCGGATGCGTTAACCAATATGGCAACACAAGCCTGCTTAATCTGGTTTTGGCTGCAATGAATCAGGTCGCTTTGTGCCGTGAGTTCAATAAGAAAGCTGATGTTTTCGATTCTCATCTGATGTGACATCAGATCGTAGGTTTCCTTTAAAACTGCATGAAGGTGGAGGTTCTCGAAATTCTGCTGATCTTTTCTGGAAAAATTAAGCAAGCCCTTTACGATATCACCGCAACGCTTGGTTTCCGACTCTATAACCTTGAGGTTTTGCAGCATGGTTTCCTTTTTCAGGGGATCAGCCTCAAGTTTGGAAAGCTGTTTATGAACCAGCTTGGTGTAGGTCAAGACGCCCGACAAGGGGTTATTGATCTCATGAGCCACTGAGGAGGACAGTTTTCCCAGGGAAGCAATCCTCTCGATATGGATCAGTTCATTCTGTGCTTCAAGCAACTCCTCGGATTTTTTCTGGACCTTGTATTCAAGCTGCTGCGACCAGTTCTGCAATTCAAGGTTTGCAGCACCGAGATTATCAAGCATGTTATTAAAGGCCAGAGATACCATCCGCATATCATCCAATTGTCGGTGTTTAATTTCGAGCCGTTTGCTCATATCGCCGTCCGAAACATCTTTACTGGCCTGAATGATTGCGTTCAAGGGCCCTTTTATTTTTTTTCGGGTAAAGAGGATCAAAAACAGAACCAGCAAAAAGGTTGTGATAATGGCCAACACGAAAAATTCTGTTGATGATTTTTCAATTGCGGCATCCAGATCGCTCAAAGGAATTTTTATAATGAGAGATCCAAGAACCACATCCGTCTCCTTGTGAGCATGGCAATCACTGGTGTAGCAGGATTTCTCGTTGAAAATCGGGGATCGGATAATAAGGGAACGCTGCGTCTGATCGTTCATGTTCATGTTACAGTCGCTATTGACATCGATTATCCGGTACGACTTTTCCAAAGGGGGAAACATGGTATGAATATCCGTATGGCAACTTTTACAGTTCGGGTTGCTGTGCGAAGTGTTGTCGGAAGAAAACGATGAATAGACAAGGCTGTCGCGGCTGTCGTACATATTGACATCATCTATGCCCGACATGGTGTTGATCACATCAAGTGTCCGCTGCAGGGCACTTTTATCGTTCTCGAGCATGGAATAGTAAAGTGCACCTTCGACCATAGACCCGATGTTGTTTCCATTCTGACGGATAACTGTATTCAGGTACTGCTCGTTGACCGACCGGAAGATTATCCCAAAGGAAACAAAAAGGAAAACTGATAATAAGGTAATGGTATAGACAACCCTACTGTAAATTGAAGAGCGGAATTTTAGATAGCCTTTGAGCAAGGGACTTCCAAGGATGTTCTTAGGGCATATCAGATTAAAAAAGGCCATGGCAATTATCCCGATTTGTTTTCAGTTCACATTTACCCTATTGTTCGGGTATTACTATTGCCGCAAAGACACGAAGGCTAAAGATTCACAAAGCAAGGAATATCAATTCGTTATGCTTTGCCGGACCTGGAGTCATGGTGTCTTTGCGGCATATTCGCAAGTTAGAAAAAACCTGCCGTTTTTTTACCTGATTTCCGTTCTATTTTTCAGTCGGTGATTTCAGGAATGAATTCTGAAAGTCCCTCCAGATTTCGTTCGGCATTTCCGATAGGGATCCATCGCGTAATTCGCCTCCATCCTGCATTATCACCATTGATGGTTCAGGGGAATGATTCTTGATCGAAACGGCAAGGAAATCCTTAAAACGCTCCAGTTCCTGAATCGACCAGCTTGTAGCATCTTCGGCCATGTAGTACGAATTTGTCTCCGCCATCCACTTAGAAGGCTTGATTTTATAGACCCATCCAATTCCGTAGGGGTCGTTGATGAGCATATCGGGGGTTTCGTTTATCTCCTCATTGGTGCTGATTATCTTGCCCGAAATGGGCGAAAAGATCTGCAAAAGCTTACCGTTTTGGTCTATTTCTGTTAGCAGCTCCCCTTTTTTGATGGTCTCTCCCGGATTTTTAAGATTTGTGAATTTCACTTCACCGGTGATATGCAAGAGAAGATCGTCCAAACCGACTTTTGCCAATCCTGATTTATCAAGATGCGTCCAGGTGTGGTTTTTGCTGTAAAACAATCCCTGAGGAATTCTCAGCATGTTTGCCGACAAAACGCCCAATGCTTTTCTGATGTTTTTTGCTTTCGCCTGTTTGTTTAGCAACATCCAGAAAGGAATCAGCAGGGTCAGAAAAGCGATAATAGCCAGATATTCGACTCCTTTGGTTGCGAAAATGTTGTGATAACTAAATTCTTCCATGGTTTTATTAATTTGTGCTATCCGGTGTTAGTTCACCCTTAGCCGGTTAATTTATTTTTCCTTTTTTACCCAGGATGGGGACTCGCGCAGAACCGGAAGTCGGTTCACTACCCATCTGAAAATCCATATTTCCGTAAATATCACTGCCAGGGTAACCACGATTTCCATCCAGGTGGGCACATATCGAATGGCTGCATCCCATTTGAATCCAATAACTGTTACATTCAGGCGGTTCAAAATTATTCCAAGCATCGTTACGATGGCAGCGATGCGTATAAGCAAAACGTTGTTTTTCCGGTACGAGATGAAAAACAGGACCATTGGTAAAAGAACAAAGCCTATCATCTCCAGAAGGAACCAATATCCCATGGGAGTATTAAGGAGGTCCCAATGTTGACCGTGTATGAACACAAGCATTTGCAGGAAGAAATAAGCGAACATAGTTCCTGCGCAGATTTTCGATAAGCCTATGAGAATCCCGTTATGCGCATGGTGGTTCTTTTCGCTGATCTGATCGGAAAATACCTTATGGCTGATGGATCCCTCGAAAATAACCATTGAAAGGCCTGCGAAAATACTGGAGACAAAAAACATGACAGGGATAAATTCTGAATACCAGAGCGGATGGATCTTATCTTTGGCCATCAGGTAAAGAGCCCCCAAGCCCGATTGGTGAAGGGTTGAGAGTGTGATCCCGAAGATTACCGCTGCTATGGTCATTCCCGAGAGGATCTTCCGTGCACGTTTGGCACCCAGCCACTCGGCAATCGTTGGGGAAAACTCAATCAACTGTGCAATCATGTACAGGAGAAAATGCCAGGCTACCAGGAACAGCACCGAACTGGTTCCAAAGTTGTTTCCGATAATAGGGTTGATAACATTCCAGGGGCGCCCCAAATCAAGGAGCAGTGCTCCGGCATAAAACACATAGGCCAAAAAGCCGTTCAACACGGTAATCCTTACAATGGAGTGGTATTTCTGCATGTTAAGGATATACACCATAAATGTGAGTACGTAGGCACCTCCGGCGAAAGCCACGCCGGTAACAACATCGAATCCAATCCATATGCCCCAGGGGACATCCTGCGTAAGGTTGGTAACGGCGCCAAGTCCTTTCCAAAACCGTAGCACAATTAATCCCAGTCCGAGGAGCATAATTGGAATTGAAATGATATTAAAGGGGGTAAGCCATTTCCCTTTGGGTTTGAGCTCGGAGAGCAGAAACTGCCAGGTGGTTTGACTTTCAGATTTGCTCTGCAGGGTATAGTCTGTATTACTCATTTTCTTCTTCTTTTACTTTGTTATTTTTAGTTGCCTCATGTATTCCCAACAATACGGCCGGCCACAAAACAAATATGGTAGGAACGCTGTACAGGAAACCCTTCGACAATTCCGGATAGGATGATTTCTGGATCTTAACATTCAATCCAAGTTCCTCAAAAGGAACCGGCGACAACTGCAGGAATCCGGTTCCGCCAGCTTCGTGTTCTCCATAGATATGGTCGTGATACATCTCAGGGTTCTCATGAATTCTTTTTCTAGCCTCTTTGATCAGCTCCCTGCGGGTGCCAAAAACCAAGGCCTCGGCCGGGCAGCTTTCCACACATGCCGGTATTTTACCCTCAAGCTGACGTTCGTAACACATGTCGCACTTTTCAATCTTGGGATTGGCGCTGTGGTACTCGAATTTCGGGATATCGAAAGGACATGAGACCATGCAATAGCGACATCCCATGCATTTATCCCCTCTCCAAATTACAGCACCCTCATGGGTTTTGTGCATTGCCTGGGTAAGACATGCTGCAGCGCAGGCAGGCTCGTTGCAATGGAAACACTGTGTTTTGCGATATACCTCACCTTTTGAAGTGCTGTAGGCATTAATGACAGTACGGCGCTTTTCGTGCGTTTCCCTCTTGGTTCCCGCCAACAACTCATCCGTTGACAAAGGAAACTCATGTGCTTCGGCACAAGCTACTTCGCATGACTGGCATCCCACACACCGTGCCGAGTCGTAAAGCATCCCGTAGAATTCCACTTCTTTTTCTTCCTTTGGCTTTGCATGAAGGGTTTTTCCTACGGCAAGCGTAACTCCCGCTATGCCAAGTGTTTTCATGAAGCCCCGTCGATCTAAACCCATAGTATTATAATTTTGGCTGTTTATATAATTGTTTCCTATTTTGAATTGTCGATGAAATTTGTCTGGAATTCCGCCCATACTTCAGGTCCTAAGTCCGACAGAATCTGATCTGACAGTTCTCCCCCATCCTGAAGAATAACGTAAGCATAATCGGCTTTTACGGGCAGTGCCAGGCTCGAGAAAAAATCCTTCAGACGTGAAAACTCATTATTCAACCAGTTTTTGTATTTGTCGGCCATAGAAAGGAACTGGATTTCCTTTACCCAGTTTGATGGTTCAATTACATAAATCCAACCTTCGGAATAGGGAGAAGAATTGAGTAATGCGGCGTTTGTTGACAAAGCCTGGTTTTGTTCTCTGATAACGCCTGAAACCGGCGCATTAAGCGTTAGCTGTTTGCCCTTCTGAATTAGGGTAAGAATGGGGTCACCCTTTAAAATCCTATCACCAGGGTTTTTCAACTTCACCTGAGTGATCGCGCCGGTGATATGCTGCATGAAATCATCGATTCCGACCTTTACAAACCCGTCTTTTTCCATGAATGCCCATGTGTGGGATTTGTCGAAATAAAGTCCGTTCAGCAAGGATACTGAATTGATGTTAAAAGCTGAGCGTGCCATCCGGTCAGAAACAAGTTCGCCTTCCTTTTTATTCCTCAGGCTCCGAAGTACACCATCGACAAGTAATCCTCCAAAGACTATAGCAGCAGCAATGATTAATGCCCATTTTAATTTTGCATTACCCTTAATGGGGGTGGCAATGTCTACATTAGAGACGATCAGCTCATCCACTTTCGACTGGCGCTCGTTAAGTGCCAGGTCGCAATAACCGTTCGGAGTAATAAATTGCTGACCCTCTGTCAATACCCACTTCACAAATGCAACTTCAGAATCCTTAGAAGGCTTGGAAGAGGCCACCGTATAGATGCTGCTGTATAAGGCTTTTGGGTATTTGCCAATCCATACGCCACGTGAAAACGAATTTAGGTTTTCATAAATTTTTTCGTTGTAATCGATCTTCCCGTTCCCGTTCCGGTCGATAGGCAAAAGACTGATATTATCGGCTATCTGCTGGTTCTCAAGGGCGAGGATATCTGTTAGTTTGCAAAAGCCAATTCCATAAATATCTTTTTGGATTGCCGAAACCATTTCTTTCCCGCTTTCAACCAGAGTTCCGGTAATCAGGGATGACCCGGTGGCAAGGAATTCAGAAAGCTCTGCTTTTGCAGTTTCATTATTCAAAAGGTAAAATACTACCGGTATATCGCTGGCGTTTTCCACCAAGGATTCCCAATTCATTGCATCGGGATTTGCAAATATCCGAGACAACTCATCCGACGAAATCCCCTGAAGATTGATCTCCTCAAGAAAGGGGTTGCCGGAGTTGAAAATGGGCACGTACACATCACGACCAACAACTTCCTTCCAGATCGATTCATTGTTGAGAGTGGAAAAATACTCCTGGGAAACAAATCCCAGATCCGAGCCATCATCCAGACTGAAGGCCTCCGTCCCGGCTGCCTGCATTACGCTGATTTTTATTTCGGGAGCAACCGCTCTGAATTCGTTTGCCCATTTCAGTGCGAGGGGATATAAATCGGGGGAACTTATTACACTTAAGGAATCCCCGCTTGAGGAATTGCTTCTGCTTGTTTTGTCGCTGCTGAACACACTAACGGAAAAAAGCAGTAATACGCTTGTAATAAAAAGAATTTTGTTTTTCATGGCTGTCGGATATTTTATTTGACAAACTGCCTTAAACAACTATAGTGCCAAACAATTTTTACCGTCACATATCACTGATTTACATCTTTTTACAATGTCCCGTGTTTATTTTCGCAACAAACATTGTGTTTAGTTTCTCAACACCATTTCCTCATCCGATACCTATCGCGCTGCTGCTTAATCTGTTACTCTACTTGTATATTTTCTATACAGGTGTTGTCGTTTTCAACACATGACTCTCGAAGCCTCTACTGACAATGGCTTCGGAAGGAGCAAAAATCAAAACACAGTATGAATTTTCTTTGGCAGATGAATTGTTTGAACCTTCAAATGTCTAAGAAAAAAGCTAACTTTGCCGACAATTCCCAGTCATGAAATTCCAGGTTCACCAGTTCGATAACGGTATTCGTCTTGTACATCAGCCATCAGCATCGCTGGTAGCTCATTTCGGTTTTATTGTTCTTACCGGATCGCGTGATGAGGAGGAAGACGAGCACGGTATGGCTCACTTTATTGAGCATGTGATCTTCAAAGGGACGAAAAAACGCAAGAACTACCATATAATTTCCCGTCTTGAGGATGTAGGCGGGGAAATAAACGCATACACCACCAAAGAGGAAACATGTGTTCATGCTTCTTTCCTCAAGGAGGATTATAGAAGAGCCATTGAGCTTATTTACGATATTTGTTTCAACTCGGTTTTTCCGGAGAAGGAAATCAGCAAAGAGAAAAGCGTCATTCTGGACGAAATTCTTTCCTACAAGGACAATCCCTCGGAGCTAATATTCGACGATTTCGAGGAACAGGTTTTCCACGGTCTGCCCATTGGGAGGAATATCCTCGGCACCCCTGAAAACCTTGAGAAATTCGACCGCAACAGTATCAGGAAGTTTATTGGGAACAACTATTCGACTTCGGAAATGGTTATTTGTTGCGTAGGAGATTTGAACTTCGGAAAACTCGTTTTATTCTGCAAGCAGTATTTCGGGTCGGTTGAGTCCAAAAACCGCAAAAAGCTCAGAGTTCCACCGAATGGCTACAAGCCGGAATTCAAATCCCTCGAGAAAAACACCTTTCAAAACCATTGCATGTTAGGGAATATAGCCTACAAGCTTGACGATAAAAGAAGAATCGGTTTGCTTTTGCTATCCAACATTCTGGGCGGGCCCGGAATGAACAGCCGGCTCAACATGAGTCTGCGGGAGCGAAATGGGTACTCCTATGATGTGGAATCGCATTATGCCCCTTACTCCGACACCGGGATTTTCATGGTTTATTTTGGTTGTGACAAAGGCAAATTCGATAAGAGCCTTGCGCTTGTTTACAAGGAATTTGAAAAGCTCAGAAAGGATGCGTTGGGATCCCTCCAACTGAGCAAGGCAAAAAAGCAAATTCTCGGGCAGGTTGCCATCATGTCGGAAAACAACGAGGCCTTAATGCTTTCCATGGGCAAAACGCTTCTTGTACATAACCAGATCGACACTTTGGAGGAAATCCGCAAGAAAATCGATGCAGTCACTTCCCTGCAAATCATGGAAGCAGCAAATGACATTCTCGAGCCCGGCAAACTTTCCGTATTACGATACAGCTAATGGACTTTCTCGATTTTAACAAAGAAGTCTGGGAATATATCGAATCCCACACCAGTCGGGAAGACCCCGTGCTGGCAGCCCTTAACCGTTACACCCATCTTAAGGTGGTTCATCCCAGGATGCTGAGTGGGCAGGTTCAAGGCAAACTCCTTGAATTTATCAGCCGGATGATACAGCCTTCCTATATTCTGGAAATTGGCACCTATACAGGGTATTCGGCTATTTGTCTGGCCAGGGGACTCAAAAACGGCGGGAATCTTATCACCATAGAAATCAATGACGAACTCGCATCGGTCTCGGAAAAGTTTTTTGCAGAGGCTGGTTTAACCGACAAAATCGAACCTGTAAATGGAAATGCGCTGGATGTCATCCCCCTACTGGAATCAGGCATAGATCTGGTATTTATGGACGCAGAGAAAGAACAATATTCCAGGTATTTCGAACTTGTATTCCCAAAAATGAAACCCGGTGGATTTTTACTGGCAGACAATACATTATGGGATGGCAAAGTAGTTTACGAAAAGGAATTCAACGATACAGCCAGCATTGCTCTGCGGGATTTCAACAAAATGATCAACGAAAACCCGAAAACCGACAATCTCATCCTTCCCTTGCGCGACGGGCTTAGCCTTATTCGTAAAATAAGGGAATGAGACTAAGCCTTAGACAGACATGTAAACAATTCCGGAGCATTGTTGTTATTAGGTAGTGTTTAGCGAAAAAATGAATGTAAGTTGCGTAAATTCCATTATGGCCCATTATTCAATTAAAGATCTTGAGAAGTTAACGGGGATTAAAGCCCATACTTTGCGCATTTGGGAAAAGAGGTACAGCCTGCTTGAACCGAAGCGAACTACTACTAATATAAGGTATTACGACGATGAGGACCTGAAGAGGATTCTCAATGTAGCCTTACTTAATCGCAACGGCATAAAAATATCCAGAATCGCAGAATTCAATGAGGGTGAAATTTCAGACCGGATTTCGGACCTTGCAAAACATCACCCGGAAACCGAAAACCAGGTCGATAATCTGGTAATGTCGATGATTGAACTCGACGAGAAGAGATTCGGGAAAGTGCTATCCGCATCGACCCACCAAAGGGGATTTGAAGACACTGTTTTACATCTTATCTACCCGTTCTTTGAGAAAATCGGCTTGCTTTGGCAGACCGGGGTTGTGAATCCGGCACAGGAGCATTTCGTTTCAAACCTCATACGGCAGAAGCTTATTGCAGCTATCGACAAACTTGTCGAAAATGACCGGCCCGATTCGCACAGGTTTATTATGTTTCTTCCTGAAGGAGAGCTTCATGAAATCACTTTGCTTTTTTATTATTACCTCGCAAAAAAGAGAGGCCTGAAAGTATTGTACCTCGGCCAGTCAGTGCCTTTTAAGGATCTGGCTACCGTAGCACAGATAAAACCCTGCGATTACATCCTTACGGCCTTCAGTTCAACCTTTAGCGGGATTGATATCAACGAGTATCTGAATCAACTATCGGCGTCATTTCCCAATCAAAGAGTCTTTTTCTCAACCTTCGATTACGAAAACATGAATCGCCGCTTTCCTGAAAACACAACCAGAGTCAAAAGCGCCTTTCATTTCACCGAGATAATCGAAAACCTTTAATCAACCTCATTAATTCCAGTTTGACGGATTGGCTTTTTCGCTGATTTTTCTAATCTGATAAAGTAGAATTAAGGATAAAAATTAAATCCAACTTGAATTTGAATATTCCTTTTTGTATATTTGGATCATAGAATTCGTTACCACGGTATCCATCGGATAGTTTTTTAATTCTAAGCAGCGCTGAAGCGCACTATTTGGGAGGGGATCAGACCGACTTCCATTGTACTGTGAACTCTTAACACTTACTATCAAACGATTACACCTTTCCCTAATTTTGTTTAACAGTTGTTTAACAATTTCCTGTAATTATTTTTTGTTTACTTACTATTTAGAAAAGCATATAAAAAACTTGTGTATATTAATGTTTCTATGATAGTTAAAGGTTGGAACCTATTTAGACCAAGCAGCATTTTTATAAGGTTTTCCCAAACCGCCTTTGGATTTTTGTTTAACAAGGTTGTATATTTGTTAAACAATTTGAATTAAGAACAAATAAAAATAACAGCCATGACAGCAATGGAATTCAATAACAAACTTATCAGCATGGAGGACAGTCTGGAAAGATTTGCTCTTAGTCTGACCTCAAACCGTGAAGAGGCAAAAGACCTGCTGCAGGAAACATATCTCAAAGCTCTGACCTACAAAGACAAATTTGTTGAGTTCACCAATCTAAAGGCCTGGGCTTACACCATTATGAAGAACACCTTCATTAACAACTATCGCAAAGCGATTCGGGAAAACACTACGGTTGACAACACCAAAGACCTTTTCTATCTGAACAACGCGAAAGAATCGTCGATGGTCAGACCCGATTCGGAATATGCTTTTAAAGAAATAAATAAAGCTATTGAGGCATTGGAAGACGAATTTAAAGTTCCGTTCCGGATGCATACCGAAGGATACAAATACAAAGAGATCGCAGAAACTCTTGATTTGAAAATCGGAACCGTTAAAAGCAGGATTTTCTTCACGCGTAAGAAGCTTATGGAATCTTTGAAAGATTACAAATAAAAATTTTTGGTTTATTTAAGATTATAAGGTCCGCTATTCTTAGTTAAGGGATTGGCGGGCCTATTTTTTTCACCAAATTTTTCATCAAGTACCTTTTTGCGATACGAGAATATTCCCTCAACCTTTTTACGGATGAACCAATTGTTTAACAAGTTGCCCGCTGCCCCAAACGGTAGCTTGTAGTAGAGCAGGTCGGTCATTTCCACTCCTCCCTTCACCGATTTGAAGTGATGCTCGTGGTGCCATATACTGTAAGGGCCGGAAAGCTGACGGTCTACAAAGTATTCATTTTCTTTGACATGTGTAATCTCAGTAACCCAGTTCACCCTGTATCCGGGCAAGGGTGACACATTGTAGGAAATAATCATTCCCGGGTACATCTTTGAGGGAATTTCGGAAAGTATTTCAAAATTCATCGATGCCGGAGTAATATCTTTAAGGTTTTTCGGGGATGAAAAGAAATCCCAGGCATTATCAAGGCTTATCGGAACGAATTGAACTGTTCTAAGGGAATGAATCATTTTATACAAATTTTTTAATGAGAGACTCTTTACAGGATGTCTCCCCAATATTTATTCTGAATGAATTAAACAGTTTTTTCAGGTATTGGTTCAAAAGATGGGTTTCCAATATCAAGGCTTATTATAAACTTTAAAAAACAACACAACAAATGAAATATTTCAAGCTAAGGATAATCTCAGGAAAATCCCTATTTAAGGCTTTCGCGATTTTGGCTCATCTTATTTCTCCCTTGTTCGCCCTGGGACTTCAGGCTCAAACAGATGGATCGGTAAGCTTCAGGGTTGAAACAATAGCCAAATCGAGCTCTCAATACTCCCCAAAACATGTTCTGGCTATTTGGGTAGAGGATGAGAGTGGCAAACTGGTAAAAAACCTTGAGCTAAGTGCCGATAAACGGAAACAATATCTCTATACCTGGAATTCAAAATCCGGTGGGGTTTCCTCCGACATATCCTCAGGCGCCACCTTAACCGCTCATGCTACGCATCAGAAAAACTGGGATTGCAGAAACAAATCAGGAGTTTTGGTTGATGACGGGAGCTACAAAATAATCACTGAATTTACAAGCGAACATGCCCAGGGCCCCATAAGCACAGTGGCATTCACCAAGGCTTCCGGTGGCATTACGTTAAATCCCGCGAAGACATCTTATTTCAGCGACATTAGCCTGGTTTACACTCCGGAAACCCCCAATGGCATCGAAGCATTGGTGGAGAACAACTTTAGCCTGGAAATTTATCCCAATCCCGTGAAAGAAAACATGAATATTGTTTATACTCTTGAAGCGCCCGCGAATGTTAATCTAAGCATTTACAACATGAATATGCAACTCATTTCGGTTATCGACAAGAAAGTTTCTGTTTCAGGAAAAAACGAGTTTCTTTGGAATCCTTCTCCGGACTTGGCAAAAGGCAGTTATATTCTTGTTTTTCAAAGTGAAAGGATAATTGCAGGGAGGAAGTTTATCCTTACCGAATAGAATTCCCAAAATCCAACAATTCCTCGCCGATTCTGAATAAATCCGGCAAAAACACAATGATCGGAATAGAAATTCTCCGATTCAAAGAACCAGGACTTTTTTTGTAACGATCTCATGTCCGGATTTTACTTTTACAAGATAAAACCCTTTTTGACGAACCGGAAAATCCAATTCCCGGTTTGTAGATATGTTGATGCAATACTCCAACTCTCCCCTGATCGAATAAATGGAAAGTTCCGCATTTTTGGTGCTTTTGGATTTGACTTCACACGAAATTGAAGCCTCATGGGTCTGCCAGACCCTTAAATCGACAGTACCGGAATTTGAAGGTGCATCCGGAACCGGATTGAATTCTGTTTTCTCAATCTCCTCCAAATCTACAAAATCCCATGAAATCTCTCTGTCATGTTTAGAGTATTCCAAAACCAGAACACAATTGACACTATCGGGAAACTCAGGTGCCATGGTGGAGGTAAGAAATGTAATATTTTCTTCAGGAGAATACTCGATATTTATTTTGGATTTGTCTCCCCCTAAACAAATTACCGATATCCCTTTGTCTTTAACTTTTTTAAGCTGAGGATAAACCTCCTGGTAAAAATTGGTTGTATCGAGCTGATGCGTGCTTTGGCCAACCAAAGGGATCCGGGATGAAAAGTCGCTATTCCCGATCATCCAGAGAAGCCGGTGGTGCAGGACAACCAGATAGTTTGAAATCTCAATAGTGTCAGCAACATTCCGGATCATTTCCAACTGGCTCCCGCTAATAAACGTACTCTGAGAGCCATCGAAATACATTTCGGTATCGAGAACCAAAAAGGTAATGCTATCGCTGTAATAGGAGTAAAAACGCGGGCGACCCGTATATTCCAAAATAAGTCCGGGATTGCTGATATCGTGATTCCCTATAGTCCATAGAGTTTTCGGGCTCCCAAGGTTGAAAAGGCCATCACAATAGTCCATAGCTTTTCTGTTAATACTTGTATACCAGGAAAGATCACCGCCGAGCAGGATCATTTCGAATTTTGTATAGTCGATTTTCTCTAATGAAGGAAGGACCGTAAGATTCAGGGCGTCCTCACTTCTGGGGTGCGGGACAAAAATAAACCTCATTACCGAATCGCTTTGAGGAGCAGCGTTCTGGCCAAAAATTACCATTGCCAGGAAAATCAGAATTATTTTCATGATAGACCCGATTAGCTTGACGAAAAATTATAAACAAATCTAGCGAATTTTGCGGAGCTGATTCCAAATACTATACAATACTCCACAACCCTATTGCCAGTATGCTACTTGAAATGAAAATAAGAAAGAAGTTGATTTTTGCAAGCATTGCCAAAACATTAAGTTGTAAACAATTGGATTAATGAGACTTAAAAGGAAGCGGAAGTGTTCAATCGATCTAATAAACCGAATATCCCAAAGCCAAAAGTTCAAATAACTAAACAATTTCCTCAAAAATTGATTTTAGTTTTTGAGAAATCAAAAAATCAGTTAAATTTGCAATCCCATTACGCGGGAATAGCTCAGTTGGTAGAGCACGACCTTGCCAAGGTCGGGGTCGCGAGTTCGAGTCTCGTTTCCCGCTCAAAACGTGATCAAAGTATGTGATCCGTCTAAAAAAAATCCCGGAAGGGATTTTTTTTTCAGCACGTGTAAAAATTGTTCTCTGAGAATGCCCGGATGGTGGAATTGGTAGACACGCAGGACTTAAAATCCTGTGGCTTCACGGCTGTGCGGGTTCAAGTCCCGCTCCGGGTACAAAAAGCCATGTAAACATTGATTTACATGGCTTTTTTTATTTTATCACAGCAGGAAGATCACAGAGCA
>CAMAZH010000076.1 GCA_945863035.1 Chitinophaga pinensis
GCCATTTCAGAAACCTTTGAGGTTAACTACAGTGTTTCCGGGGGAACAGCTTCAGGTTCAGGCCTTGATTATTCTTTAAATCCGAATAAGATTGTTTTCAACCCTGGGCAACAAACAGCTTTTATCCAACCGGCAATTATCGAGGATACGCTTGTCGAAATCCTCGATGAATATTTTGATGTTACACTTTCCTTACCCACCGCGGGTGTTCTTGTTAGCTCACCTTCAACCCACCGATACTCAATACTGAATAATGATGTGGAAATTTTGATTACAGCAAGCGACACAACCATCGGGAGTTGTGCAGGCTCGTCCACAACCCTTACGGCAACAGTGCAAGGCTCCGGTCCTTATACTTACTTATGGAGTCCGGCCGCAAGCCTCTCAGCACCTGGGAATGCTCTTACAATTGCAACGCCTTCGACAAGCACTTTATATAAACTTACCGTTACCGACAGTCATGGGTTTATCGGTACGGATTCGATTTCAATTGTTGTTTCACCCGCACCGGCAAAACCCCTTGTAAGTGTTACCGGAGCATTGGCTTTTTGCAGTGGCGACAGCGTGTTGCTTACCTCATCTGCCGCGGCATCCTATCTTTGGTCGAACTCAGCAACCAGCCAAAGTATTTATGCGAAAACCGCCGGGAATTACAATGTAATAGCCTATGATAGCTTTGGATGCCCTTCCGTAGCCTCTGATAATATAGCGGTAACCATAAATCCCCCTACCGGTGCTGTAAGCTTCACCGCCGGAGCCATCACGGTATGTCAGAATGCTGCAAATGGAACCTACACCGCAATAGCGGCAAACAGCACTTCCATCAGCTATAGCGTATCTCCTGTAGAAGCGGGTTTCATCGTTGCCGCTACCGGACTTATGGACTGGGATGCAGCCTTCAGCGGTCCGGCTACGATAACTGCTACTGCCCTTGGGCTTTGCGGGACAACCAGTGCAAACCGGTCGGTAACTGTAAATCCCTCTACAGGCTCGGTAAACTTCACCTCCGGAGCCACCGCGGTCTGCCTGGATGCCGCAGATGAAACCTACAAAGCCACCGCCGCAAACAGCACTTCGATCAGCTACAGCGTATCTCCCGTGGAAGCTGGAGTCATCGATGCCACTACCGGGGTTATGAACTGGGATGCAGCGTTCAGCGGTCCTGCCACGATAACTGCCACCGCACTTGGTCTTTGTGGAACAAGCAGTGCAGACAGGGTAGTCTCCGTTACTGGCCCAACAGGTGCTGTCGGCTTCACAGATGGAGCCATAGTAGTTTGCCAGAATGCTGCAGATGAGACCTACAAAGCCACTGCGGCAAACAGCACCTCCATCAGCTACAGCGTATCGCCTGCTGCAGCTGGAACTATCGGCATATCTACCGGGATTATGGATTGGGATGCTGCCTTCAGCGGATCTGCAACAATTACTGGTACTGCCCTTGGACTTTGCGGGACAACCAGTGCAAACCGGTTGGTAACTGTAAATCCATCAACGGGTCCTGTAAACTTCACCGCAGGAGCCACCGAAGTTTGCCAGGATGCTGTAAATCAAACCTACACCGCCACAGCTGAGAATTTCATATCAATAAGCTACACCGTATCTCCCGTGGAAGCGGGTATCATCAATGCCGCTACCGGGGTTATAGATTGGGATGCAGCGTTCAGTGGAACTGCAACAATTACAGCCACTGCGATGGGATCGTGCGGTACAACCAGTGCTGACAGGGTAGTAAATGTGTCTCCCCCGACAGGGCCTGTTAACTTCACAGCAGGAGCCACTTTGATTTGTCAGGACGCAGGTAATGAGATATATACCGCTACAGCCCTTAACAGCAGCTCGATCAGCTACAGTGTGTTGCCTGCATCGGCTGGGGTTATGGATGCAGCCACTGGTGTAATGAACTGGAACGAGTCATACAATGGAACTGCAACAATAGTTGCTGATGCCATCGGGCTTTGCGGGACAAGCAGTGCAGAAAGGCTTGTTACCGTTAATCCATCAACAGGCCCTGTGGTTTTCACAAGCGGAGCTCCAAGTGTGTGCCAGAATGCAGTCGATGAAACCTATACCGCAACGGCTGTCAACAGCACCTCGGTTAGTTATAGTGTTACTCCTGCAGCAGCAGGCTCAATAGATCCCTTAAGCGGTGTCATGAACTGGAACTCAACGTTCAGCGGAACGGCAACAATTGAAGCCACAGCTGTGGGAACCTGCGGGACTACCAATGCAGTAAGGGATGTCGCTGTTACCCCCCCAACAGGTTCGGTAAGCTTCACTACCGGAGCCGTCGAGGTTTGCCAGAATGCCGGGAATGAGACGTACACAGCCACCGCGGCAAACAGCACATCGATAAGCTTTAGCGTATTGCCTGCAGAGGCTGGAGTTATTGATCCAGCTACGGGTGTTATGGATTGGGATGCTGCATTCAACGGATCTGCCACGATAACTGCCACAGCCTTTGGGCTCTGTGGTACTGCGAGCAACGATCGGATAGTAACTGTAAATCCACTGCCAGCAAAACCCGTAATTTCGGTTATTGGCTCAACTTCGTTTTGTGAGGGAGGCAGCGTTGATCTCACTGCCCCGGCATCGGCCTCGTATTTGTGGTCAACCGGTGAAACCACCCAAACTATCACTGTTAGCACCTCCGACAGTTATACCGTTCGGGTCGGCGATGGAGCCTGTCTTAGCCCTGTCTCGGATGCGGTTGTTGTGACCGTTAACCCATTGCCAGCAAAACCGGTTATCACAGCCGACGGTCCCCTTACCTTCCTTATTGGCGGCAGCGTAACACTAAGCACAACCGCCGCAGCTGGCTATATTTGGTCGCCTGGGGCTGAAGAAACCCAAAGCATCCTTGTTGCGAATTCGGGTTTCTACTCGGTTATTGTTACCGATTTAAATGCTTGTTCCAGCCCATCCTCAGATGAGGTGGAAGTTGTTGTGAAAGAGAATCTGGATAAACCCCTGATAACTCTTTCCGGGGATACGCAACTCTGCGTAGGGGAGACATTGATCCTAACCGGCGAGGAAGCCTTTGCTTATCTTTGGTCTACCGGTGCTACAAGCCAAAGCATCACTGTTGGCGAGGAAGGATCCTATACTCTGGTTACATCGAATTCCGGAGGGATTCAGAGTGTGACTTCCGACCCTGTTGAAGTGGTAGTGAATCCGAATCCTCAGATAAGTGTCAGTAAAACCGATGTTTCCTGTTTCGGGGGATTGGATGGCAGCGCATCAGTTGTTATTGAAAGTGCTGATGGAACCCTCAATTATTTGTGGTCAAATAATGCAACTACCCAAACCCTTGGGAATCTGGCTGCCGGGAATTTCAGCGTTGTGGCCACCGATGGTAATTCATGTAAGGCAAACGCATCCATCGTAATCTCTCAGCCCGGAAAAATTGAAATTGCATCAACTGTAATCCAGTCCTCCTGTCCCGATGCTGCAGATGGCCGTATAGAACTCCGTATAACCGGAGGTACAGGCGCTTATGCCTTTGCCTGGAATACGGGTTCAACAACTGATGCAATTAACAATCTTGGAGTAGGACTTTATTCGGTTTCTGTTCGCGATGCGAATAACTGTGAATCGGAAATGGATTTTGATTTGGGCTATCTTCGTGAAATCTGTTTTGACATACCCGGAATCATTACTCCAAATAATGACAGCTATAACGATACATGGATTATTGACGGGCTGGAGCTATATTCCGGAAATACGGTTGAGGTCTTCGATCGCTACGGTAAACGGGTGTTCTATATGAAGTCATACGATAATAGCTGGGATGGCATTTATCAGGGTAAAGAACTCCCGATGGAGTCGTACCACTATATCATAAATCTAAATAACGGAACCGCTCTTCTTAAAGGAAACATTACAATTGTAAGATAGAAATGAAAAAGACTCTATACATCTTTCTGGCTTTTAACCTTATTTTACCGCTTGTGCAAGCTCAGCAGGGTCCTCTGTACAGCCAGTATATGGTTAACAAATTTTTAATTAACCCGGCCACGGCGGGATCCAGTGGCTATACCAGTATTAATATGGTAGCCAGAAACCAATATACGGGTTTTGTGAATGCCCCCAGGACCTTTGCTCTTACTGCACAAACAAGACTTTTGAACGATAGCTATATCAGAAAAATGCTTCAGGTGCAGAAAAACCCGAAAAAAGCCACGCGTGACGAGCGTGTTGGGCTAGGGGTAAATGTTTTCAGTGATAGAAACGGGATTGTTTCGAAAACAGGGATCGAGTTGACCTATGCCTATCATTTGGATTTCAATAACAATTACCAACTTTCCTTTGGTATGACGGGTTCAGGTTTCCAATACAAACTGGATGATTCGGATGCTTTTATATATAACCCCGATGATCCCATACTGAATTCAAGCCGCAAATCCTTTTGGGTGCCCGATGCCTCAATAGGAACATACTTTACCAATAATTCCTTTTATGCCGGTTTGAGTATGAATGATTTGTTCGGCTCTGCATTGAAACTGGGTGACACTCATATTAAGGATAATTTCCGCACAGCAAGAGGCTTTAATGTTATTTCGGGATACCGATTCAACTTTGAAAACGGTCTTACACTGGAACCTTCCCTTTTATTGCGTGCAAAACGCTTATCCACACTATTGGATATAAGCACCAAACTGATATACCAGAATAACTATTGGTTGGGATTCTCTTATCGATCGGATCAAACGCTTGTAACGATGATCGGGGTTAGTGTTCAGGTATTCTATTTTGGTTATGCTTACGACTCCTCGTTTAAGACTGTAAGCAATTACTCCAGCGGGTCACATGAACTCATGCTGGGTGTCAGGTTTGGCGATAACAGCACACGTCGGTTCCGATGGGTGAAGCAGGATCAGATCATTTACGATTAGTTCCGGAATTGGGATGGGACGGGGTATGTGAAGAACTAAGCAGGGAGTACTAACTTCCCATCTCGAGTTGATTCTTTACTAGTTTGTAATAGTGGCCTTTGAGCTGGCTCAGTTCTTCGTGGTTGCCTTTTTCCACAATTCGTCCTTTATCCAGAACAACAATCTGGTGGGCATCCTTTACAGTGCTAAGGCGGTGGGCAACAACAACTACCGTTCTGCTTTTATAGAACTGCTGCAGATTCTGCATAATGGTGCGCTCGTTATTTGCGTCGAGTGAACTGGTTCCCTCATCCAGAAAAAGAAAATCCGGTGTTTTGTATAAGGCCCGGGCAATAAGTATTCGCTGTTTCTCTCCTCCACTGATGTTTTGACCTTCCTGGCCGATTTTCGTGTTGTATCCCAAAGGCAGTATTTCAATAAATTCGCTGATATTGGCTAACCGCGCTGAATCGGAAAGCCTCCGTGTATCAATTGTGTTATCGCCAAGGGCAATGTTTCTTGCTATAGAATCAGAAAACAGATATCCGTTTTGAAGAACAACCCCGCAGCGCTGCCTGAAGCGATTTGCACTGATATTGCGCAAATTCTGATCCCCAATGTGGATTTCGCCCTCTGTGGGAGGATAATACCCTAGAATCATCTTAATAAGCGTTGTTTTGCCGCTGCCACTGTTGCCTACGATGGCTGTCACCTTGTTTTCCGGGATTTCCAGATCCAGATTCTTTAAAACAAATGCCGAAGACGGGCCTTCGTAACGGAATGACAAGTTCTTGATCGAGATTTTCTTTCCGACGGGTTGAATCCTCCTTAGATCGCTTTCTTCTTCCTCATTCCGGTTCTCATGGATCTCACCCAACCGCTCCAAGCTGATCTTTGCATCCTGAGTGCTGCGGAGAAATCCAACCATTTGCTCTATCGGACTGTTGAGCTGTCCAAGAATATAGGAAACAGCCAACATCATCCCCAGAGTCATTTCACCTGTGACTACTGCTGATGCAGCAAGAAAGGTAATAACGATGTTTTTGACTTCATTGATGAGTACTCCCCCGGCCGTTTGATATTGGTTTAGCGACAGCCCCTTTATATTGATTCTGAACAGCGAGGACTGAACGTTCTCCCATTCCCACCTTTTGTCTCTCTCTGCATTGTTGAGTTTTATTTCCTCGATCCCCGAAATAATTTGAATGATCTTTCCCTGATTGTCCGACAATTTCATAAACCTCTTGAAATCCAACTCTCTTCTCTTTTTCATAAACAGGTTGATCCAGAGAAAGTAAAGCAGGGAACCAAAGACAAACACAGCGAGGATCTTTAAACTGTAAATCCCAAGCACTACAGAAAATATCACCAGGTTGAAAAGCGAGAAAAGGATACTGAGTGACGAGGTGGTGAGAAAACTCTCAATACGCCGGTGATCGGTGATGCGCTGCAGGATATCGCCGATCTGTTTGCTGTCGAAGAATCCAATTGGCAACTTCATAAGTTTTACAAGGAAATCCGAAATCAGGGAGATATTTATTCGGGAGCTAAGATGCAGCAATATCCAACCTCTTATGAAATCTACAGTCTGACGGCTTATCACCACCACTAGCTGTGCAATGAGAATCAGGTAAATAAAGCCCAGATCCCTGTTGTTTATGCCATAATCGACAATGCTCTGTGTAAGGAAGGGAAGGATGAGTTGAAGAATACTCCCGATAAATACTCCCACGAAGAGTTGGAAGAGGAAATTCCGGTAGTTTTTGAGGTATGAAAAAAGAAAAGAAAAACTGGACTTATTGATTATCTCGCCGCTTTGGTTGAAAAATTCCGATCCCGGCTCCAGAAGGAGAGCCAGGCCCTTGTTTTCGCCTTTCTCTTTGTTGCTGAGCCAGCTGTTCATAAACTCGGTTTTGGAATACGAGATGAGCCCGTAGGCTGGGTCGGCAGTAAAGATTTTACTCTTGGAGGCCTTATAAACCACAATAAAATGGTTCTGGTTCCAATGCACAATAAGAGGGAGAGGGGCTTCTTTGGAAAGCTGATCGAAATTGATCGTTACACCTAAAGTCCGAAACCCAATAGACTCGGCAGCTTCACTAATGCCCATAAGAGAGACCCCCTCACGGGTTATGTAACTTTTTTCACGTAGCGTCTGCAAGGAAAAATTGCGCCCATAGTGCTTTGCCACCATTCTAAGACAGGTAGGGCCGCAATCCATGACATCGTGTTGTTGGAAAAATGGGAATTTAGCCATCGTTAGATTTCAATGTCTAAATTTATAAATAAAATTGAAAATAAGAAACGACTGGCAAAAGTTACCCAAAGTCTGACTTGATCGGTACGCGCTCAAAAATGCCTAAATGTTCAAACCCCCATCATTTATGTAAGTGGGATATGCAACGGTACTCTATTGTTCAGGGGATTTGCAAGGAATTCAAAGCGAACGCAGTATTTTCCTGGCAGATTTCCGGTAAGGGTTTTTGGTAAGACTCAGCTCCTTCAATATCGGCAGTGCTTCAGTCGAATCGTTCTCGGATAGGTATACTAGCGACATGTAGAACTTTGCAGAATTGGGCTTTCCGGGTTTCTCCAACGCGAGAATTTTGGAAAAGCAATTGAGAGCCTCCGAGGAATTGCTACGCTCCATTTCGATTATTCCCTGAAACAATAAGCCAATAGACAAGTCATAATCAGTAGGTATTATTGCAAGGGCAGGGTCATCCGGGGAAAATGGGTCTTCTGGAGAAACAGAGTCTTCCAAAGAAAAAGGTTCGGGACCCTCAGATCTTTTATAATTGTTGAAATTTGAAGCGATGGTTTTGTCTTTGGAGATTATGTTTTTTAACTCATCGTCGCTTTGGGGGTTGTAAAATCTAGTGTATGCCTGCTGTGGGCTAAGATTTTTTGCTATTGAAATGTTTTCACGCAACAGGAATTCTCCCGCGAAGAAAGCAAGCAAAATTGCTGCTGCTATACCAAGGTATGTGAAAAATTTGTTGTTGCCCTTATCTGTTTTTCCGTCAGCTGCTCCTTTTATTATATCCATGAATTCTGATTCTTTTTTTTCTTCTTCCTCTTTTTTCTGAATGGAAGGTTGCTTTTTTGCTTCAAGAGTAATCCCGCTTGAAAGCGACGAGGTTTCATCGGAGATGTTCGAAGGGTTTTTCTGAAAACGTAAAACATCTTCTTCAATAGTTAAGCGTTGGGAAATGCTCAAATCAGCAAGTAGTGGGTCATTATCATTGTTCAGCAGGGGAGAATCCAGATCACTTCCGACAATGTGGTTTATCTTAAGATATTCGTTGTAAAGTTCTAAAAACTCTGGCTTTTCCCGCAAATCTTTTTCAAATCTCTTTCTTGCCTTATCTGAAAGCTTCTTTTCAAAATAAAGATCGAAATTGTCCGGAATATTCATTTTTCAGTTTTTTATAGTTGGGGTCTTTTAATATCTTTAATATCAAGCTTTTCTTACATCGATACTTTCTGTCCATCGTATAATGAGCATTCTGATAGTTCATTATTTTTTGGATTTCCTCAATTGGGGTATTATTGAAATGAAGTCTTAATATTTTCTGACAGTTTTCACTTAAACTCAAAAAGTGTTTTTGATAGAGTTTTTTAACACTATCGTTAAACTCGTTGAGCAGAGGCTCTGATTCTTCCACAATGTCGGTTTCAAAACTTGTCTTTTTAATACGGGTCATTCGCTTTCTTTTTTCCTGCTGCCAGACTTTCCTGCACACAGCATATAAAAATGTGCTGAATTTGCAGGACAAATCAAGTTCGCCTGACTGTAATTTTCTGTAAATAATTATCCATCCTTCCTGGAAAATGTCTTTAGCCTGTTCCCTGTCACCTCCTGAGTTGAGGACCATTCTTTCCACCATTGGGAAGTTTTCATTATAAGCAATTTCTATGATCCGGCTTTTGTGTTCCAATATTCCCCGGATAAGTTCATTATCGGGCAAATCTTCCATTTAAATAATGATTTTTGGTTTGTTTATTAAAATTATGAAAAAAGTTGTATTATCCTACTAAATTCGTATTAAGAAATTGTTTTTTCGAAAAAAAAAGATGATTAACGAACTTTTGCTCCATTTTTCATTGTCGGGAATTAAACAAAAATTGGCCGTTTTGAAAAAGAATTGGAAAAATAATCCGAATTTCATCGATTATCATCAGGGTATTCAAAAGTAAGAAGGAGAGCAGTCTGTTTTTTTTGTCTGACGCTATAAACCTGCGATTTTTTGTAAGCTCTGATACGTATGCCGAATTGTTGCATTTGAAGATATACACTATGACTGAAGAATTTAAAACCTATCCGAAAATCATTGCCTACGGTTTTGGTATGGCTGGATGGTCGGTTATGATCAATATTATATCCGTAATGATCATATATTTTTATTTGCCACCCAAGGATTCCGGATTACCGACTCTAATTCCTCAGGTCAGCCTATTTGGAATTTTCACACTCTTTTCTGTGGTCTTAGCCTCCGGTCGAATCCTGGATGCAGTGACCGATCCACTGATTGCCTGGCTCAGTGACCGCTCAGGTTTTGAGATGGGGCGGAGGATTCCATTTATGCTGATGGCACTCCTGCCAAGCCTTGTATTCTGTGTGCTTATCTTTGTGCCCCTTCATTCAAAGGAAAGTTCAGGAAATTATTTTTGGCTGTTGATTACTCAAGCGGGATTTTATTTGTCGCTAACCCTTTACAGCGTTCCATATAATGCATTAATGCCGGAATTGGCGAGGACCAAGGATCAGAAACTTTTATTTTCCGCAGTGCTGTCGCTGATGTTTGTATTGGGTATTATCATATCTTCCCAAATTCCCTTAGTTGCCGAACTTCTGCATTTGTTGTTCAAAGGCTTGTCGGAACAAAGCTATTATCAGTATTCCATTGCTATGGTTGCTTTTGTCGGTTTCTTATTTATGGTCATACCCGTTCTCTTTATAAATGAGAGGAGGTATTGTGAATCAAAACCGGTTAAAAACTCAATAGTAGGCTCGCTTTTCTCCACCTTGAAAAACAAAAACTTTTTGCTGTTTCTTGTTGCCGATGCTGCTTTTTTTGTTACGTTGGCACTTATCAGTAGTGGGATTTTTTATTATGTGACAGTGCTTTTAGGCTTGAGTGGTTCCCTGGGCTCACGAGTGCTTGCTGTGATGATCGTGCTTTCTCTGGTTTGTTATCCCCTTGTGGTGAAGCTTGCCCGAAAATATGGGAAAAGGCCTCTAATAGTGTTTTCTTTTTTCCTTTTCTCGCTTTTATTCCTGATCATTTCCGGTTTTGGCAGATATTCCCTTCCTGCAATTTTTCAACTTTACCTTTTGGCTTTGTTAGCCGCATTCCCGGTTGCCGTTTTAGGAATTCTGCCGTTTACAATTGTGGCTGAGATTGCCGATGAGGATGGGCGGTGCACAGGTGAGCAAAAGGAAGGGATGTTTTATGCTGCACGTACTTTTTCCGATAAGCTGGGCCAAACATTGGGGGTAATGCTTTTTGCTATGTTTACCCTTTTGGGGAAAGATCCGGGTGACGATTTGGGAATTCGCCTCAGTGCCCTGATGGGAATGGCTGTTTGTCTTTTTGCGGGATTTATCTTTTTGTTTTTCAGGGAAATAAAAAAAGGCAGCCCTGTTTAGGAAGCTGCCTTTGTAGTAATCTTAGTTAGTACGAGAAAAAAGGAGAAACAAACTGTTATGCTCAAATATAGAATGAAGAATTTTAATATCCAAGTATTTTCACTTTACAAGTTGCGTAAAAATTTCATAAAACACGCGCGTAAAATCCGCAAAGTCTCTGAAATTCATCGATCCGGCTTAAAAAACTGTTTATGAAAAATATAGATGTTTTATAGCAATAATTAAGAAAAGGGTATTACAAGTAGCGTATTTTGTCTTTTTCGGTTCCTGCAATCCCGTTCCAAAAAATGCGGCTGAGAGGATTTACTGCTTTTTTTAAGGATTCTGCGCAGGTTCATGGCTGAGGATATCTTACAAAGGCAACCCGAAAAGCAATGTTGTATCCTTGGCTTTTAGGGGTTCCGGAATGCTGGAGGAGTCAATTTGATCTGTCGAGGGAAAAACTCATAACACTACCTTTTCCCGGTTCCGATTTGATCAGGAAGCTGCCGCCGGTTTGCAAAATAAACTTGTTGACAAGGCCCAGGCCAAGCCCTGTTCCCTGCTCGTGACTGGTGCCCACGGTACTGTAATGCTCCTGCCTTTCGAGAATCAATTTCAGTTTTTCTTCCGGAATGCCAATGCCGTTGTCGGTAATGGATAAAGTCACCGTTTTTTCGGCTTGCTCACATCCCAGGCTGATTTTCCCTTTTGAGGGTGTGAATTTTAAGGCGTTTGAAATCAGATTCCTTAGAATCATATCAAAAACATTAACGTCGGCGAAAACAGCTATCCCCGCAGGTACCAGATTCTCAATCTGAATTTCTTTGTTCTCAAGCATTAGCCGATAAATGGAAATATTTTCCTCTACCTTTTTGTGGAGGTCGAAATTCAAAGGCTTGTATTTGATGCTTTCGGTCTGTGATCTAACCCAGTAAAGAACGTTGTTAATTAGGAGACTCATCCTTTCTATTGAACCAAATACCTCGTTCAGAAAAGTCTTTCTCTGTTCATCGGATAGAGAGTCATAAGATCGGATTAACAGTTCGGTGAAACCCCGGATGGAACTCAGGGGGTTTTTCAGATCGTGGGAAATGATAGTCAGGAAATCGTCTTTACCGATATTCAGAGCTTTAAGTTGTTCCTGAGACTTAATCAATTGCTGGTGCTTTTCCTCAAGTATTTTCTTGCTGGCCTCAATCTGAAGATTCTTTTCCTGAAGCAGGGAATTGGATTTGGTTTTCTGGCGGTAGGCAAGAAAAACAAGTATGAAAATGATGATCGAGGCTGTTATTATTACCAAGGTAAGAATAAGGTAGCTTTTTTGCTTTTCCTTTAGAAGTTCAATTTTTCTTGAGTTTTGCACCTCTCTGTACTGACTTTCGAGTTTGGCAACGTTTTCACCATTCTCAAGAGAGTAAACGCTGTCTTTTACCGCCATCTGCCGGGTAAGAAAAAGATGGGAATTCCTGAGATCGTTCATTTGCAGATAAAGCGCCGAATAAAGCTTATAGGCATACTCCATGAGCTTTAACGAGCCGATTTCCTCACTGATTTCGGTGCCTGTCTTTAGAAAGATGCTTGCTTTTGCCGGATCCTTATAATGCAATTGAATGTCGGCAAGACCAAGGTTGCATAGGGATATGCCTGTTTTGTCGCCGGTTTCAAGCGCATATTTGAGAGATTCTTGAAAATATTTCTCAGCCTGATCAAGTGAATCCACTTTAAGATAAAGATCGGCAATATTGCCCATGAAAATACCCTCGTCAAACCGTGAATTCACTTTTTTAACTTGTTCAAGTGATTTTTCAAGGTAAACCAGGGCGCTGTCATACTGTCCCTTTAAAGAATATACTTCTCCAAGATTATTGCTCGCAATGGCAATAATTCGATCAAAGCCCTCATCCAGAGCCATTTTCTCTGATCGCTTATAATATTCGAGTGCCCGATCATAATTTTTAATCTCCTGATAAACGTTTCCGATGTTATTCAAAGCAGAAGCCACGCCCAGGCTATTGCCGGATTTATTGCTGATTTCAAGAGATATGAAGTAATAATCAAGTGCCATATCATAATTTCCGATATGATAGTAGGCATTCCCCAGGTTTCGCGCCGAACGGATTTGTAAGCGAAGTGAATCAAGGGTAAGGGAAATACTGTAGGCTTCCTTTAGTTCAATCAGTGCGGGTTCAAAATCCGAAACAAATGAGTGCACCGAGCCGCACATTAAGTGGAACACAGAAATGTAATAGGGATTTTTAACAGATTTCGCAATTTCAAGACCTTTTCGGAAATATACCATCGCAGAATCCGGGATCTCCTTTTCGTAAAAATATTCCCCCATTTTTCTGTAAAGAATAAGCTGTTCGCCTCGTTTCAAAAGCAATTCAGACTTGTTGAAATGGTATGCAATCTCAGCGTTGCTTGCCGGCAGCTCGCTGTCCAACAAGGCGGTTAAACTATCGAATGCGGCAATAGCCTCCTGATTGGTGGAAATAAGGTTGGATGTATTAATCGATTTATTCCGGCAAGAGGAAAAAACCAGAAACGGCAGAAGAAAAGCGATAAGATATATCCCTGGCTTCAGCATAGGAGTGGTTTTGCGATTCGGTATCTCAGCTCAAAAATAGTAAAATATTGCGGAATATCGATATTCACAATTAATTCAAAGCCGAAATGCTTAAAAAGGCAAATGATCCAGGTCCACATTGCCACCGGAGAGGATTATGCCGGTGCGGGAGTTTTTGAAGAGTTCTTTTTCCTTGATAACCGCTGCAAAGGCAACTGCGCTGGATGGTTCGATGATAATTTTCATCCGTTCCCAAACCAGCCGCATAGCCGTAACAATCTCGTCCTCCTCAACCCTGATTATTTTATGAACCAGTTGTTTGATTATGGGAAAATTTATTTCACCAAGCGAGGTGCGCAGTCCGTCGGCCATGGTCTGTGGATTTATAGAAGGTTGAATTTCCCCTGTTTCGAGGGAGCGGTAAGCATCATCGGCACCGAAAGGCTCGCATCCGATAATTTTGCACTCCGGACTCAGATGGTGTGCAGCAAGAGCTGTGCCTGACAGCAACCCTCCTCCTCCTACAGGAGCAAGGATAAAATCCAGGTCGGCGGTCTCCACGAAGAGTTCCATGGCAGATGTAGAGTTGCCTAAAATAACATCGATATCGTTGTAGGGATGGATAAACCTGGCGCCGGTGCGTGCAACGACTTCATTCAGTGTTTTTTCCCGTGCCGACAGGGTGGGTTCACACTCAATTATTTCGGCCCCATAGCCCAGCACAGCGCGTTTTTTCACTTCCGATGAATTGCTGGGCATAACAATATAGGCCTTAAGTTTCAGGATTTGAGCAGCAAGGCTTAAAGCCTGAGCAAAATTGCCTGAGGAGTGTGTGGCAACACCTTGTTCCTGTTCGGATTTGCTCAACTGCAACACCGCGTTCATTGCTCCCCTCATTTTGAAGGCTCCCATGCGCTGGAAATTCTCGCACTTGAAAAACAAATCCGCATTGCACAGCTGATTCAGATTGCGGGAATGTAAAACCGGTGTTTTGTGGATGTGTGGATCTATCCGACGCGCAGCGGCCGCAACATCATCAAATACAGGAAGAGTGACGCTCATTTTGTTTAGCTAAAATAAATATCTCACAGAAAAAGCCAGTTCGTCTCCCCAAAAGCCGGTGTAACCAATCAGGTTGAAACCGGGCTTCCAATCCAACGATACATTCAGAGGAACTTCCGTGAAAACGTACTCAAGCCCGATTATTCCGTCTACTCCAATTACAATGTGACTGGAGTTGTCGCTGAACCATTCATTGTTGAAAGAACCAAGATGTGCCCCTCCCCCGTAAAAAAAGTATAAGCCGTCTGTGTCGAAAGCGCTTGTGTGCCTTTCAAATAAGCCCGTAATGTTAAACCCTCCGTAGCGGGTCGAAAGAATACCCTCCACCGCATCGTTGGTTGCGATGAAATGTTTGAAGCTAATCCCGTTGGAAAGGCCGAAGCGCAATCCGATCGCATTCTCGTAATCTTGCGCTTTTACATATGCATTCAGCGAAAAAAGAAGTGCAAGAAGGATGATATATTTTTTCATAGGAATTTAAGTTTTGATAAGGAATATAAATAATTAGTCAGATCATTCAAATAGAGAGAAAGCAAATCCGCCTTCGCCGAAGCTTCAGCAGATCTGAAATGCATCACAATCCTTTGATGGCTTTTAATCTTACCCCATACATGAACATCTTGTTGTCCTACTTCTTGAAAATATTCGCGCAATTGCGTCTTTCACGGTTTTTCCAGTCGCCCTTGTGGTAGCAGTAGCTTACCATCAGAGGCAAAACCGAGGTGGCTTCGGCATATACCATCTGCTCATAAATGGTTTCCACTTTTCCCCATGAAGAGGCCTCTTTCAGCGTGGAACTCGAGCAGGCACCGTCGCGAACATCCGCAACGGTTATCTGAACCGCATATTGATGCATCGGGGATTCGAAACCCAGAATTTCGGCGCAAACCACGGTGTCCTGAGCAAAGTTTTTCGGCACGCCGCCACCAATCATAAATAAGCCGGTGGTTTTGGCCGCCAGCTTTACTTTGGTCAACTCCAGAAAGTCTTTTACCGAGTCGATGGATACATGACTGTCGGGATTGTCCCACTGATGCTTCACCAGACCGAAACCGGCGCTGCTGTCGCTGAAGGCCGGACAGAAAATGGGAACGTTGTGTTCGTAAGCCAGTTGGATAAGGGAGTCTTTTTTCTTTGCGTTTTTTACAAGGTACTTGCCCATTTCATGAATAAACTCGCGGGAGGAATAAGGACGGTGCTCAAGTGAATTGGCTATTGCCAGAATGGTCTGGTCGCAATTCTGTAACTCTTCCTCGTCGATGTAGGTGTCGTAAATGCGGTCGATATAAAGGCTCCTAAGGATTTTGTCGTCAACAAACTGCGATCCCCTGTAATGCTTGAAACCTAGCGCTTCAAAAAAGTCCATGTCGACAATGCTTGCACCAGTTGCAACAATGCAATCGATCATGTTGTACTTAATCATATCGGCATAAACCTGCATGCAACCCCCGGCGCTGGTGCTTCCGGCAAGAGTTAGCATAATTGTGCAATCCTTATCGGAAACCATCCTGTCGAGAATGTCGGCAGCGTTTGCTGTGTCGCGCGATGTGAACGACATATCCCTCATCGAGTTGATGATAGGAGTGGAGTCGAAGGAAGCAATGTCGATGTGTTTTATCAGGTCTTTAAGCAGATCAGATTTTTTCATTTCTTTAATTTTAAATGGGAGGTCAAAAATACGGATATATTTTATAGTTACAAATCAAAATAATATAACGAACCTTATTTTGAAAATACTACTCTCTTTCAAGGACAGGTATGGATATATTTGCATCAGACTTAACATTTGTATGTGTTGTTGAGCCTTAATAGCGCAGTGTACCTTGAAATAAATGCAAGAGTGCCTGTATGTTGTTCCCTGAGAACCTAAAAGATTAACTAAAACTGTTCAATGAACTCAAGGAATTCTTTTGTCAAATGCTTCTTCATTTTCCTTTTATGGTTTCCTTCCTATTGCTTTGCAGGGGAGTATTTTTGCGCTGCGCATGGAGAAGACACGAACCCGGGAACCAGAGCATTTCCTTTCAAGAGTATTTTCAGGGCATCCACAGCAGCTCTCCCGGGAGATACCGTAACAATTAATGCTGGAGAGTATTCTCTGAACAGGCAATTCAAGCCCTTTCGATCGGGAACCCCTCTTCATTGGATTTTATATCGTGCAGCACCAGGCGAAGAGGTGATTTTCGACGGTACTCATATTACAAAAGGCTTGCATAAGGGTGACTCGGTTATTTTTTCCCGCCTCACTCAGGGGATCTTCCAAATTGAGAACGTCAATTATTTGCGGTTCGAAAACATAAGGGTACGGAATTCCAATGCTGCCGGATTTATCGTCAGGGGCCCTGAGTGTAAAAAGATTGAACTTGTAGGATGCCAGTCCGTTCAATCTCATAACTCCGGTATAGGTTTGTGGTACTGCGATTCTGTTCGCGTTTTAAATTGTGAAATCGTTGCAGCAAACGACAACAGCGATATGTATTTCGAACCCGGACAGAGAAAAGGGCATGAGGCTCCCCATGAGGCTCTTTCCATATGCGGCGCGCGATTTTTTGAAGTCGCGTATAATCATGTCCATCACTGTTTTAAAGAAGGGATTGACTGCAAGGAAGTGAGCCGGCATGGAGTAATACATCACAACCTGGTGCATGATTTGCCCCGACAGGCATATTATGCCGATGCATGGTTTGGCTTGCTCGAGGATGTCGAATTTCATTCCAATACCGCATTCAACTGCATGTGGGGATTCGCTATAAGTGTTGAGGGTAAAAATTCAGAGCTTCGTAATGTACGCATTCATTATAACCTTGCTTACAACCTGACAGGTTCGGGAATTCTTTTTGGTATGTGGGGAGACGACCTTCTGCGCTCCGATATTCACATTTTCAACAATACTTTTTATCGCTGTGGTTCGCCGGATGTATATAGCGGCGGGGTAGGAAGTATTACCATTCTTTCAAAAAATTTCCGTGATGTGTTTATTTACAGGAATATTTGCGACAAAGGATGGGATTATGAAATGGGATTTACCTTTTCCCCGCAGGAAGTTGAAAATGCCCTGAAAGAAAGGAACTTTATTGCTGCTGAGAATTTGTTTGAGGCCTACAAAAACAGGCCAAGCAGGCCCGGGCAGTTCGGCGTTGCAGTAAGTGAATTTATCCCACCCGGAAATCAGGCAGGGGCACCCTTGTATCGGAATGAGAAGGAGTATGATTTTGTGCCCGAGCTTTTACCCGAAGTGGTTTCTTCCGGAATCCAATGGAAATATGAGCCCTCTCCATGGTTTGGAGCTTTTAAGCCATTCCAATAAGTAACCAAAGAATATGAAAAAGAATTATTTTTTTCTAAGCCTTGTTTTATCTGTTCTGATGATAAGTTCCTGCAATGAAAAGGTTTATGAGATCAACCTCAGACTCGCAGAATTAAAAGCGATAAAACAAGACTGATGCTAACTTCAGAAATGGGAAAAATCAGTTTTAATTTCATATCAAATTTCTTATTTTTATTCACTGTAGCCCAATGAGAATAAGTGAAAAAATGTAAACTAGTTAATTCTTCTCCAATGAAGTTTCTAAGACATATTTTAATAGTTATGGTAATTATTCAATTCGGTTGTTCCACGCATCAACCTGTGAAAAACTTCATTCTTGACAGTGATTGGAAATTCAGAAAAGCAGGGGATAGCCTTTGGTTGCCAGCTACGGTTCCCGGTTGTGTACATACCGATTTATTGGACAACAAATGCATTCCTGACCCGTTTTTCCGGACGAATGAGTTGGAAGTCAAGTGGATTGAGCTTTCTGATTGGGAGTATGCCACCTCATTCGAAGTCAGCGATGATCTTGCCTCCTATGCCAATATCGATTTGGAATTCGAGGGCATTGATACCTACGCTGATGTGTATGTAAATGATTCGCTGGTTTTGAAAGCCGACAATATGTTTATCAGTTGGACCCTGCCGGTTAGAAGTCTAATAAAAAAGGGAGAGAATTCGATCCGCATATATTTTTATTCGGCTGTTAACAGAGGCATGGAGAAACTCCGCAAAGTACCCTACACGCTTATGGCAGCAAACGAGATCGCCCCTTTGGATGAGCGTACCAATGTGTTTACCAGGAAGGCGCCATTTCATTATGGCTGGGATTGGGGCCCTCGGCTTGTAAGCTGTGGCCTCTGGAAACCGGTAAGAGTGCATGCCTGGAACACGATAAAAATCGAGGATTTGTATATAAAGCCGGTCAGTATTTCAGCTGAGCAAGCCTCTTATAAGGCTATTCTTGAACTCTTTGCTGCTGAGGATGCAAAGCTCGATTTCGAAGTTTGGATCGACAGTGTAAAACTTGATTCCGAAAATCTGACAAGCGCAAAAGCTGGCAAGTCGACCTGTGAAATTGATTTTATAATTGAGAAGCCGGAGCTATGGTGGACCCAGGGTCTGGGCGGGCAAAAGCTTTATAATGTTGAAGTGCATATGAAACAGGATGGTAAGTTGATCCAGAAGGTTTCAGAGCGCATTGGTGTAAGGACATTAAAGCTGGTTCAG
>CAMAZH010000077.1 GCA_945863035.1 Chitinophaga pinensis
CCTATTGCCGAAACGAGGCGCGTTTTCCGGGTATCCTTCAGAAAAAGAATTCCTGCGATGGTAAGTAGCGGTATCAGTACCAGTAAACTTAAAATATTCATAATTCAATAATTTTATCTCTTGTTTTGTCAAGTCCACAAATAAACCATCAGAAAAGTCAGAAGCAATGCGCCCGTAATAAAAACAAAACCGTATTTCTGCAACTGGCCTGATTGGAATTCCCTGATGCGGAATGAAAAGGCATTCGTAAGCCAGGAAATGCCGTTCATGGTTCCGTCGACCACATGCCGGTCAAACCATGCAACAGGAGTTGATATATAGGCAAAAATGATCCTTTTGGTCACGAACATATACAGCTCATCCACATAGAACTTGTTAAAAGCCCATTTGTATCCATGCTTGAAGGTGGCAGCCATTTTATCAGGAAGGGAAGTTTCCTTTTTGTACATCACCATGGCAATGATAATGCCCACCAATCCGATAAACACGGATGGCAAGGCAAGCGACCAGTCTATATGTCCTTCGAAAGGAATCCCATCGGTGGTAACCAGTTTGCTGAAAGGAATAAAGCCGGAAAAAACGGATAAGAAAGCCAGGAATATCAGGGGAATTGTCATTACCGCCGGAGCCTCGTGGGGTTTGTGATGGTAATGGGTTTCTTTTCCCCAGAAGATATTGAAATACAGTCGGAACATATAAAAAGCGGTGAGCCCTGCAACGATGTATTCCACCGCAAAGATGAATTTGTCGTGATGCCAGGCTGCCACGAGGATTTCATCCTTGCTGAAAAAGGCGGAAAAAGGAGGAATTCCGGCAATGGTAAGACAAGCGATGAGGAACGTGATGTGTGTTATTGGAAGGTACTTCCTGAGACCTCCCATTTCGGTCATATGGTTGCTGTGTACCGCATGTATTATGGCACCAGCCCCAAGGAAAAGCAAAGCCTTGAACATAGCGTGGGTGAAAAGGTGGAACATGGAAGCCATATAGCCAAGCCCATCGTGACCTCCATATCCTGAAACGCCCAAGCCAACCATCATCAGTCCGATCTGCGACATAGTAGAATAAGCAAGCACCCGCTTTATATCGGTTTGGGTACATGCGATTACGGCGGCAAAAATTGAAGAGAATGCTCCGATGTAAGCGACTACTACGAGGGCATCGGGTGCCGAAATGATATAAACCGGGAAAAGTCTGGCAACCAGGTAAACCCCTGCAACAACCATGGTTGCGGCGTGGATAAGCGCGGAGACGGGAGTAGGGCCTTCCATGGCATCGGGAAGCCAAATATGCAAAGGGAACATAGCCGATTTACCGGCACCCCCCATAAACACAAAAATAAGCGACCATGTCATCACAGATAAACCCAGGAATGCAGCACCACTCCCGGTTGCAATAGCAGCACCCTGAGGGTCGCAAAGGATGTTGAAATCGAAAGTTCCGGTATTGAAGGAAAGTAACAAAATCCCAATCAGGAAACCAAGATCGGCAAAACGGGTAACAATAAAAGCCTTTTTGGATGCCAGAACGGCTGTAGGCCGCTGGTAATAGAATCCGATAAGAAGGAAAGAGGAAACGCCAACCAACTCCCAGAAGATATACATCTGGAAAATATTGTTGGCCAGTACCAGTCCGAGCATGGAAAAACTAAACAGTGAAAGAAATGCATAGAATCTTTCGAAGCCCACCTCACCTTTCATGTACCCAAGGCTGTAGATATGAACCATGAAGGAAACAGTGCTAATCACCACCAGCATCATCACCGAGATCGGATCCAGCAAAATGCCCATGTTGATGTGAAGCGACTCTGAGAAACGCAGCCAGACCATGTCGAAAGCGGAAATCTTCGAAAACGCGCCCGCAATTTTCTCTGTTGCAAAGAAATACTTATAAGCCGTGTAATAGGACAGGACAAACACAATGCCCAATCCAATGGTTCCCAGGAGCCCTGATAATCGAGCTTTGAGCTGATTCCCTGCAAGTCCCAGTAAAAGGAACATGAGGAGGGGTATCAGGGGAATTAAAATAGTATATCCGAAATCTGTTGTCATAATTATTCCAGGGATTAAAAAATCAGTATTTCATTTCATTTACATGCTCAACATTTACCGTACTGAAACGGCGATAGATATTTATAATAATGGCAATGGCAACGGCAGCCTCGGCTGCAGCCACAGCAATAATAAACAGGCTGAAAAACAAACCTTCAAGCCGGTCGGGATACAGATATCGGTTAAAGGCAAGGAAATTGATGTTAACGGAATTCAGAATCAGCTCAACTGACATCAGGATGCCGATCAGGTTCCTGCGGGTAAGGAATCCATATATCCCCACGAAAAACATAATTGAAGCGAGAATAAGGAAGTATTGGAGTGGGATGCCGTTGTTCATTTTTTTGGGTGAATGGGTTAATTTGAAAATTAGCTAATTTGAAAATTTGTTAATTTTTATCAATATGTGCCTTATCGGAAGTAGGGCTTCCCTTTTTTGCAATAATAATGGCTGCCACCATCGCTGCGAGAAGAAGGACGGATATAAGCTCAAACGGGAGCACGAAGCCGTCAACCTCATAAGAGAGCAGGGCTTTACCAATTAATTCCATGTTAATTTCCACGGCAGCAATGGAAGTAGCCTGAAAACTGAATTGTAGAATTGTTGTAATGGTAAGGATCATCCCTAAGACAACCGCCATGGCAGAAAATACAGATTTTTTCAGTTCCACTGCTTCCATTTTCTGGCTTATATGACTTGTAAGCAGAATAGAGAATATTATTAAAACAACTATCCCTCCTGCGTAGAGGGCAAGCTGAACAGCTGCCAGAAAGGCGAAGTTGAGCATAAAATACAGCCCGGCGGTTGAAACCAGCACAAACAAAAGCGACACGGCAGCGCGAAGGATTCTCCTGCTGGTAACGGTAAGAATGGAGAAAACCACAATTATCGCTGCAAATAGTATAAATATTATCTGATTCATTTCCATTATTCTACTCCTTTTTCTAGTTGTGAACCGGGTTGGTTTAATATTTTTATGAGCTCGGATCTGTCAAAAACAGCATGCTCGAATTCCTGTCCGAAAGCAAGGGCGTTGGAGGGGCATGTTTTGACACAGAGTCCGCAGAAGGTGCACATTCCCAACCTGTAAATATGCTTGTCGATTGCCTTCTTTCTCTTGCCGTCTTCGATTTCAACCATCTTGCTGATGATTTCAATGGTTCCGTTGGGACAGTTAATTTCACAGATACCGCATCCTGTGCATTTATGTTCATTTTTCTCATTGTGTGGCATTACCACTTCCCCTTTGAAGCGGTCAAACATTACCAGACTCGCGCGGTTCTCCGGGTATTTTTGGGTTACGATGGTTGAAGGCCGGAAGAAATAAGAACCGGTGACTCTCATTCCTCCAAGAAGTGATTTTACTCCGTAGAAGATCTCACTGAAATATTTAAGTATACTTTTCATCGTTCGATTTATTTAAAGAATCCCCCTAAAAGTGCCATTCCAACAGCACGATCAGCGCCATCAGCAAAATATTCACCAGGTTAATCGGGAGGAGGTATTTCCATTCGAGTTTAAGCAACTGGTCGATTCTAAGGCGCGGGAAAGTCCACTTAAACCACATCATAATAAAAATTACGAAGCCTGTTTTCCCAAGGTACCAGAAGAAAGGAGGAATAAAGTCCATCACATTGTTAAATCCTTCCCAGCTTCCGATATGCAGTGGCATCCATCCTCCCAGGAATAAGGTTGAAGCGATGGAAGCAACAATAAACATATTTATATATTCGGCCAGGAAGAAAAAGGCGAATTTTATCCCTGAATATTCCGTATGGAATCCTGCTGTCAATTCCGATTCGGCTTCTGCAAGGTCAAAAGGTCCGCGATTTGTTTCGGCTGTTGAAGAAATGATAAAAACAACAAATGCAATAAAGGCGGGGATATGGCCGGTAAAAATAAACCAACCATGCCGTTGAGCCTCTACGATTTCCGAAAGCTGCATGGTGCCGGCAAGAACAACAATTGTAAGAAGAGACAGTCCCACCGACAACTCATAACTTACCACCTGAGCCCCGCTTCTCATCGCGCCTATGAGAGAGTACTTATTGTTACTCGACCAACCGGCAAGCAGAATACCTACAACTCCCAATGAGGAAACCGCAAGCACGTATAGCACGCCGATATTGAGGTCGATGGCATGCAAGCCTTTGGCAAATGGAATTGCCGCGATTGCCATAAAGGAAGAGATAATTACAATAAAGGGTGCCAGGTTGAAAAGAACTTTATCAGCCTTCCTGATCGATACCAACTCAACAAACAACAGTTTCGTAAGGTCGGCAATCGTCTGGAAAATACCGAAAGGGCCTACCCGGTTTGGCCCAAGCCTGTTTTGCATGAACGCGCAGACTTTTCTTTCCGCATAAACAAGGAACAGCCCTACAATTGCATAGAATGTGAGGAATGCAACTCCAACAATAACCATCTCTGTTAGGGTTACCCAACCCGGCGACATTGCCTGGCTAAGGCTGTTGTGGATCCATTCGGTAAATGAGGTAAGGTCGTATATATTGAATGACATAGCTTAAAATGGGTTTATTCTGTTATTACCTGTCGATATCCGGGATAACCAGGTCAAGTGAACCGCTTATTGCAACCAGGTCGGCAATTTTGTTTCCTTTTGAAATATGATTCATGACCCACAAATTCGAGAAATTGGGAGAACGGAATTTGATACGGTAGGGGTTTTTGTTCCCATCGCTGATTATATAGACCCCCAACTCCCCACGAGCGGTCTCAACCCTTTGATAATACTCGCCCTCAGGGAGTTTAACCACAGGTTTCATTTTAACGAAGAAGGGACCCTCAGGTATGTTATCGATAAGCTGCTCAATGATGTTCATGGATTCCCACATTTCATCGATCCGCGCGGTGTAGCGGTGAAAGGTATCCCCGGCTGAATACATGATTTCATTGATTTTTACTTTATCGTAAGCACTGTAAGGTTCATGTTTCCTTACATCACACGAAAATCCGGAAGCCCTTGCCGAGGGGCCTGTGATTCCAAACGCAATTGCATCTTCGCGGGTCAGAACCCCCATACCTTTTGAACGCTCATGGAAAATGATATTGTCGGTAAGAAGCTGGTTGTATTCGGGAAGTATCTTGCGGAAATAACTAATGAATTCTTTAACCCGGGTCTGAAAGTTCGGGTGAATATCGTACATCAGGCCGCCGGGACAATTATAACTCACAATCATCCTGCCACCGGTGGTTTCCTCGAAAATATCCAGAATTTTCTCCCTGTCGCGCAAGCCATAAAAGAAACAGGTCAGCGCACCAAGGTCCATGCCGAATGAGGCCCACCAGAGCTGATGCGACTGGATGCGGGTAAGCTCTGCCATGATGGTCCGGATATACTTTACCCGCTCGGGAACCTCAACATCCAGAGCTTTTTCTACTGCCAGGCACACCGCCTCATTGTTAATGTGAGCCGAAAGATAATCCATACGGTCGGTAAGATGGATGATCTGGGGATAGGTAATACTCTCACACATTTTTTCAATTCCCCTGTGAATATAGCCGATATGAGGCTCCACGCTAAGAACCGTCTCCCCCTTGAGCGACAAAACAAGACGCAGCACCCCATGAGTAGAGGGATGTTGGGGGCCCATATTTATTATATACTCCTGCTGTTCTTCAACCGTAGAGTTTAGCACGTTTTCCATACTTATTTGCTAACGATGTTAATATTGTCGGTGAAATCCTTTCGCAATGGGAACCCGTCATCTTCGGCAAGGAAGAGTCGGCGGGGTTTCGGATGATTGCTGAAATGGATCCCAAGGAGGTCGAACACTTCATTTTCGAGGAATTCGGCAGTTATCCAGATATCGGAAACAGTCGGCAAAACAGGATTGACCCTGTCGCCGCACATGGCTTTTACAACAACGGAATGCCCATGAATCGTCGAACGCAGGTGGTAAACAACGCCCAGGTTCTGTCCGAAGTCGACCCCGGTAAGGCAGAAAAGGAAATCGAACCATGTTTCTTTGGAATCTCGCAGTTTTGCTGACAGTTCGTGAAGGGAACCGGCGACAACAGTAACTTCCGTGAATTGTTTACCGACTTTGATCTCCGCCTGCGGTACGAGATTTCTGATAAAATTTTCTATCTGGAGATTATCCATGGTTTATGAATTTTCGGAATTACGTTTACGACGGCCTCTGACGGTTTCCGTTTCGATTTTTCTCTGAAGCTGCATCACGCCATATAACAAGGCTTCCGGACGGGGCGGGCAACCGGGGACGTACACATCCACGGGAATAACATGCTCAACGCCCTTCACAACAGAATATGAGTTCAGGAAAAACGGACCTCCCGAGATGGCACAGGCCCCCATTGCAATAACATATTTGGGTTCCGACATCTGATCGTAGAGACGCTTAAGTACCGGGGCCATTTTGTTTACTATGGTTCCGGCAACAACGATCACATCCGCCTGTCGGGGGCTTGCACGGTATACTTCCATGCCAAAGCGGGCAAAATCGTGCCGCGGGGCACCGGCAGCCATCATTTCAATTCCGCAGCAGCTGGTAGCAAAAGTGAGAGGCCAAAGAGAGTTTTTTCTTCCCCAGTTTATCACATCGTCAATCGAGGCAACAAAAACATTTGCTCCCGATTCCTTAAGAAGTTCAAGGCTTTCGTTGCCCTTAAAATCTTCTTTTTTCATAGCTTTTATTCCCATTTCAGTGCTTGTTTTTTCCAGGCATAAAGCAATCCCAGGCCCAGAATGAAGAAGAAAATCACGATTTCAACAAAAGCAACCAACCCGACTTCTTTCATCACCACAGCCCAGGGAAAAAGAAACACGATTTCCACATCGAAAATCAGGTACAGGATTGCAAAAAGATAATAACCCACATTAAACTGCAACCAGGTAACACCTTGTGTAGGAATGCCGCTTTCGTAGGGCTCTGCCTTCTGGGGATTCGTGGATTTTGGAGCCGCATAATGCGAGAAAACAAGCACCGCCCCTACAAATATCGCCCCTACAAGGAAGAACAGGACTAACCATTCGTTATTCATATCTGAATATATCTAGAATCTTACATTTATCGGGCAAATGTAAAATCTTTTTTTGGTAAAAAAATAGTCCTTGCTTATTTAGAAATGTTATTCGGATTTATTTTCGCGGGAGGATTTATCAGGATTCAGGCATTGCTTTTCCCTATACCGAAACAGTATGGCTGCGTTGCTCATTGCTTGATGAACCTTTATACCTCAGGTGAATTCCTTTATCGGTTTCCGGATGGAGTTTTTACCATATAACAATGTCTTGATAATACTTCTGCCATTTGCAATCAGCACAACAAAAAATGAAATGACTAAAGCAAACCGGTAATCCTTATAATTGGACTTCTGGTTTAAATAAAACTGTATTAGACATTTCATACGCTCGGGATTCTGAAACCTGTTTTAAGCTTTTTTGTATTGACCATGTTCCTTCCCACGATATCGCAGCTTTCCCCTATCGCAAATCCTATAGCTGCGGTTGGGCATGCTATTCTTTCACTACTTTTCTAAAATCAACATCCCCGCGGCTCTCAAGTTTCAACAAATAAACTCCCGGAGAAAAACCTGTTGTGAGAATAATTTCTCTTTCATACAGATTGCCATTAAAAACCCTTTGGCCCATTGCGTTAAAGATTTCCAGGCTTATCCTTTCCTGATTTCCCTCGAATTCAATAACGAGCATATCAGAAACAGGATTGGGATAAACCTTGATTGCTTCATTGCCTGAAACACATTCAAGTCCGGTAATACCATAGGATATTGTGTTTGACGGTTCAGAGCTGCACCCTTTTATGGTTACAACTGCATAATAATCATCGCTGTGTTTCACTTTATATTCCTGATTTTTGGCCCCGTTTATTATCCCCTTTTGGTTGTACCAATCGTTGCCAAGTGAAGCATCCGAGTGCAACACATCTCCGTTAATTGTTATTGAGGGAGTTTCCGGCTTTTCATTCACAGTAATGGGAATGGCACTTTCCTGCCCTTCTCCACATTCGTTATTCCCGGCAACCAGAAGATTGCCTGATTTTGAGTTTAGCCCATAATCAACATTAATGCTGTTACTTTTACTGGTTCCTCTTGCCCCTTGAGGCAAAGTCCAGACATAAGAACTTGCATTGGAAATTGCTGCTACGGTATAACTTACACTGTTTCTACCCTGACAAACTATTGTGGAACCGGAAATTTTACCAGCACTTTCCGGATGTTGGCTAACTGTCACAGGCAAAGAAAATGCGACCCCGTCTCCACATGAATTATTTCCCTTTACCGAAATTTCTCCGGAAACAGAAGTCATCCCATATTCAACAGTTATGGTATTCGTTGTGCTTGTCCCGGCTGCACCCTCCGGTAAGGACCATATGTAGGCTGTAGCATTCGAAATGGGCGCCACCATATAATTAACCGACTGCCCTTTGCACACCTTTGAAACGCCATTGATAGTTCCTGCAGCTGAAGGGAATAAATTACCTGTAATTTCAATTGCAGTTTTTACTCCACTTCCACAAGTGTTTTTTCCATAGACCTCAATCTCTCCTGAAACAAAATTTCCAAAAAAATCGACAGAGATTTTATTTGCTGAACCTGTGCCGTTTCCCTTTGCGCCGACAGGCACAGTCCAAATATAAGAAGTTGCATTTGCAATAAGGGGTATATCGTACATTACTGAGGTTTGACCCTGGCATACAACTGCCGATCCTCTAATGGTTCCTGGATTTTGGGGTAAAGGTTTTATAGCGACGGACAGGGTTGAAGCCTCCCCATCGCCGCATGAATTCCGTCCGCTCACCTGAATGTTGCCTGAAACAGAGGATAATCCATAGTTTACCGAAATTGTTCCGTTTGTACTAGTTCCAGTTGCCCCTGTTGGGAGTGTCCAGTAGTATGAGCTTGCATTTGGAATAGCGGGAACGTAATACTGAACAAGATTGGTTCCCTGACAAACACTTGTCAGGCCGCTGATAGCTCCTGCGCTTGCGGGAAGCGGTTTTAGAGTAATATTTAGCAGGTTTGAATAGACCTCCGGGAAATCCTGTTTTGAGACAACTGCGCGGTAATAACTTGCCGACAAAAGATTTCCGGTTGTGTAACTCGCCGCCATCTCTCCAGTTCCACCGGAAACATTTATCCAGTTGGTAGCCCCATCGACTGACTGCTGCCATTGAATGTTTCCGGAAGAACCTGTTAAAGTCAATGTTGCAGTGCTTCCGGCACAAATTGGCGAGATGGATGTTGCGGTGCCTGAAACTGGGGGATCAGAAATTATTTCTGTATTCCCAGAATACAACTCCTGGATTTCGGTTTCAGATAGAACTCGATTATACATCACAATATCATCTATCTTACCTTTAAAAAAATAATCCGGCGATCCCCATACCTGTCTCGCGCCAATAAATGAAAAGTCGTCATGATAGCCTTCATTTGAACCGGATTCATTGATTATTATCCTTTCAACACCATCAACAACAATTTTTGAATAGCCTGGTGTCAGAACCCAAACAACATGTACCCACCTATTTACCAAATCAAGATCTTGCAGCTCAGCCGGGCTGTAGTCTTCATAGTTTAGACTTGCATTTTTATCCGCGCGGATACCGAGACTATTTCCCCTGAAAACAATCAAAAAATCATTTCCTCCGTGACTTGAGCCGCCATCACAAATCACATTGCTGTAACCTGCTTCATTTTCAGAATAAGCCCAAAAAGACATCGTAAACTGAGTTGCGATTGGCAGAGCACCGGCAATCTTAATGAAGTCATTGATCCCATCAAATAAATAAGCCTTGTCTTCATTTCCATTTCTGTCGGTTGTAAGCTGTGCCCCTTCAACAATGCCATTATTTGCATTTATGCTTTCATCATTTGCATTGCCGTTAAATGGATACCAAGCTACCAAACCCTCATTTGGTATGTTTTCATAATTTAAGCCGCTCATTAAGAAACTTTCAGTTTTTGAATATGAGGCACTATAAGTATTTACCGATAAATCGTTAATATGATATGTTGGGGTGTACTCATTTGCAGAGCCAATAAAGCTTGATTCTTTCCCTGAAATTTGAGTTTCAATTTGTCCGATGGCATATGAACAACTCTGCAATAAAAAGATAAAAATGAAGGCTTTCATATTTTCAGCTTAAAAATTAATATCTACTACTCTTTGGAGTGTCAGCAAAAGTCAGCATAAATTTGTTGATGTAAACTCCAATTAAAGTTCATCTAAATATTATTCTTTTAGTCAGGTAATATCTCGTGATTTTTAACATTTAATGCAGGTATAAATACCTGAAATACTGTTGATAAACGAAACAAGACAAGAGTTTTAGCCGGGTATCATTAGCCGAGACAACTCTACCGGTTTAATGGCTACAGCAAAACGATTGGAGGGATGCAGCTGCAGGTCCTGCTATTTTCTACCGGTTTCTTTTTTGTAGTTCTTCATGATCTTCCCAAATGCCTTATCCTTTTTGCGTTTCTCCACAAGGCTCAATTCAAAGAAGGCTTTTTCCCTCTCCATTTTCAGGAAGTTCTCATACGATTCTTTGTCAACCTCTCCCCTTTCAACGGCCTCACGAACGGAACAGCCTGCTTCCCTTGTATGGGTGCAATCTTTGAACCTGCAATTTTGGGAAAGCTTGAAAATCATGTTAAAAGTGGTTTCCAATCCCCCAGAGGAATCGGCTATACCCACTTCCCTCATGCCCGGATTATCGATCAGTATCCCCCCATTCTCAAGGATTATCAATTCCCTGTGACTGGTAACATGCCTGCCTTTCTGTGTGCTTTGGCTGATCGAATCGGTGCGCATAAGGCTTCTGCCGGAAAGATTATTCAGAAGGGTGGATTTACCTACGCCTGAAGAACCGAGCAAACAATAGGTCTTCCCTTTTTCAAAGAAGGAGTTGAGTATGTCGTAACCAAGTTTAGACGCGTTGCTCAGGGCAATAACCGGAACATTTTTGATTCTCGAAGCAATTTCCTCCAATATTTCAGAAGTTCTTAGCACATCGATCAAATCGATCTTTGTAAGAACGATAACAGGCTTAACCTTTGATGCGTTGCATATGGTAAGATACCGTTCAAGCCTGTTGATGTTAAAATCCCTGTCCGCAGCCTGTACCAGAAAGGCATTGTTAATGTTTGCGGCTATTATCTGAATTCCTCCGAATTGACCAACCGCCTGCCTTTTAATAAGCGAGAATCGGGGAAGCACTTTATGGATCAGGGCTGAGTCCAAATCGTAAGTGGTAAGGGCAACCCAATCGCCTACCGCCGGGAAATCCTCACGACTTCTGGCAGTATAGCGCATATTGCCGGTAATTTCAGCAACAAGCTCGGCCTCGGCAGTCCTCACCAGATACCGTTCCTTGTGTTCTGCAACAACTCTTCCAATTTCAAAACCTTCGGGATTGTTCTTTTTCAGGAACTCATCCAGTTTGTCGTAATATCCAAGATCTTCCAGTCTCATTTCAATTCATTTTTAGCAGTGGGCATTTATGCCATTTTAAGAATATGATTGCAGAAGCTTTTTTTCGGGGGATTTGCCGCACTTGCCCGGGAACCGCTGTAAGCATCCGACTCCCGGGATTTCGCCAATCCGGCTGATTGTATTGCAGAAAAAATTTTACTCCTTTTTGTATTCAGCCATGAAAATTACCAATTCCACCTTCTCACAATCCAGGGTAAAAGCCCATTCAGTAGAATCACCGTTATAGACAATAACCGGCTGATCATTTGATATTATACTTGAGTTTAACGCCTTGGCGATCGCTTTCTTCCAAAGATGCCATATACTGTTTCCATCCAGGGCAGAAATTAATGTGCCAGCGCCAGAAGCGGCCAATAAACGATTTGGGTTTCAGTTCGTACTTTGCTCTCATGGAGCAGTTGCTGCAATTGTTTTCAGTTGCCATTTTTAAATGGATTTATTTAAAAGCATTGATATCTGTAAAATCAGATGAGATTCCTCTCTGTCTAAAACAGTTTGGAATGAAAGCTTCATTCGGGTTAACAATAATGATTTAACAGCTTATAAATATAAAATCATTTTTACAATTTTTCAACTCCGGTAAACACAGCAATGTTTCGGATTGCATTTCGCGCCAGAGCCATTCTGCCTCCCTGTTTGCAAGGAAGTGGAGCTAAAAATCCGCATACAAAATATTCATTCCCCACAAATCCTATTTCTTAACGATAAGCCTGCTGGTTAACGTCTCTCCCTCCACTACCTTAAGGATATATAAACCTGAGGGATAATCCCTGAGGTCTATTGAAAACTCATCCCCCGAAAAGATTCCTGAAAATACTTTGTTTCCCAGAATATCCAATAGCATTACACTCTTGTTTGCTGAAAATTCGGGAGAAGCACAATGCAGGAAATCGGAGGCCGGGTTTGGCCATACGCGGATATCGCTGGAATTTGCCTTTGTTTCCGGATTGACATGGTTCGGCACATTTGCTGACCGCTTTAGAACGAGAGCTGAAACTGATAAGGCCGGCATATCCACATTCAGAACAAAATCGGATACATTCACAGAACTGGTTTTGATAGCATTTAATGTATGCGAAACAAATGTTTCATTAGTGGGAAGTTCAGAAAGAGTATAAAGAGTATAGTTGCCATCCTCAACCTTAAAACCGGAAAGATTAAAATCAAGCTTTCGTGTCTCGGTAAGGTGCCGGTTAACCATGAAAACAGTTAAGGAATCCTTGCTGCTGTTAAGAGTCGGATAGGCTGAAACAAAATTCTCTTCGGAAGAAATCGCCGGAATATAATCTGAATGGCTATACCTGCTGAACAGGTGAAGCACTTCAAACATTCCTTTTTTCCATGTCCAGGGAGTAAAGATTTCCACTCCTTGTTTTGCAAACTCACCAAGAGTAGATGCATACCATGATGCTGTTACGTTCGGGTTGTCGCCATTGATACCGATTTCAGAAACTGCCAGTTTCACGCCGTGGTCCTCTCCATGGTATTTTACAAGCCAATCGTTGCATCTTTTGAGAATATATTCCTTATTCAATGAGTTGTCCCACGCACTGGTTCCGGAGCGCTTCACTCCATTTGCACCGGGATACACGTAATTCGGGTCAAAAAATACACGGTGAAGTTGAACGATATCGGCATCGTTGGTTTCCCCGGGATAAAAATGTATATCAAGCAGATCCAAAAGCCTGATGCCTGAAGCTTCTTCCTCTTCGGCAACACGAAGAATGAAATATTCGAGCCACACATACTGCTTTCCGTTATAAAGCACCTTGCCCCCCTTATAATTGTACCATTGCCATTCATTGGCGGGCACAGGACCCAATAATTTGATATCGGGATAAAGCTCCCTGGCTTTTTTTGCAACATCAAAATATCGCTGCATAAATTCCTCTGCGTCGGGTTGAACCGGCCATATATCATCATGGGTACCATCCCAAATCTCTGGCTCATTATCCATATTCCAATATTGAACCTTATTCTTGTCGAGACCGATTCCGTCTTCACCAAACCAGTGATTCAAAACTCCTGTGGTAGAATCTGCTGACCAATCCTCCAGATATAATTCCGGATCTCCTTCCACTAAAGCGTCATGGCTGCCATCAGGATTTAAGGTTCCCCCTCCTGCAAGGTTCTGGCCAATTCCGCTCCACCATTGGGAGCTATTATACGACCAATCGTTAAAATTCTTGGCTGTTGTCAATGCGGCTTTCCCTCCGAGCTGAAAAGCCCACATAATTTGCGCTGAGGGTATGTTTTCCTGCAGACTCTTCGTTGCATAGTCCCAATTATGGGCATAAACATTATTATACCAATCGGGGTGACTGGATATCTTCCGTCGCCAGTTATACTTGGTTGAATTATTTCCCCCATTCTCGCGGAACATCCGGATTCCCAAATCGCGTAGCACTTGCCATTGAGCAGCAGTTAAGGGCTTGCTGCTGTTATCGGACAAATTATTATTCTTCCCGAAAATATAGGGAGAGATCGATTTGGGCAGCACAGAAGCATCTATATCTATGGTAACGGTTGACTGGCTGAAAAGGGAAGCGCATGTTAATACGGCCGTAAACAGGGAAAATAATTTTCTCATTATGAGGTTAGTTTGTAATTTTAGTTAGTCACGCAATCGGAGATCGGCCTTTGTGGTAAGAAAATCCGGAATTGCAGTATTTTAGTCAGGCTAAAAATACGGATTCATTTTAATTAACAAAGACTCCGGAACAGTTTTCTTGATACCCGGAGTCCAATGTCCCATGAAATTTCCAACTGCCCAATCGTATCGGACTTAAGAGGTTGGAGAATCAAACCTTAATTAAAAACGGGGAAGAAGGCTATTGGTTGCGAGAGTCCAAAAACTCTACTCTTCTGTTTTTCGCCTTTCCCATAGCGGAATTGTTATCTGCCACCGGTTCTGATTCTCCTTTTCCGTCAGTTTCAAGTCGTGCAGCATCGCAAGAAAATTTGTTAACCAGTTCATTTTTAACAGAAGCTCCCCTCCGTTTTGAAAGATCGAGATTGGAAACATCATCCCCATCGGTATCGGTATGTCCTACAATCTTTAATTTAATTGAAGGATCTTCGGCCATAATATTGGCTATTGCTTTTAGTGTTGAAAACGACTCAGGTTTCAGTTTATCCGAGTTTACATCAAATTGAATGCCGTAGGAAACAATTTTCCCATCCGTGAGAAGTCTGTTTCGGAGGTCGGATAAACCTGCTGCAATCCTGAAATTGCTTATAATGGGCAGTGCTTCATCGCTGGTTTCAATACGAAAGATGTTGTGATTGTAATTTGCCTGTAAACCGCGGGGCAAGTCGAGAAACTTGGTTTCATTTGAGTAGAACCTAACTCTTTGCTTTTGCACCCAAATTGATATATGGTATTTCTCGCCTGGTTTAAACACATAGTTCACCATGCCATTATCGCCTTGCCATTCACGGGCTTCCGACCAGTTGCCCCACGTTACATGATCAACGTCAGGATGAATCCTCATGCCAGCCTGACCCGGTTGTCCGCCATAGCCGGGGGGATCAAGAGTGCCTGACAAAAGGAAGAAATCAATCCCGGAAATATATTCTTCATCTGCGGCGTACATTGGCACGAAATCAAAATCAATTGTGAAGTTATCGGTAAAATCCTCGCGGGCTTCGGGCATGAAGTACCCACCCTTTGTCATTTGAAACCATCGACCGGGAAATTTGGATGAACTAACAACTTCACCGCTTCCGTTTGTCAACCATTGAATCGGAAAATCACCAATGTTTTCAACGCTGAAATCATCAAAAAATATGACTTTCTCCCCTGGAATAAAATCAAATTTCGATGTAATGTAATTGTTCTCCTGTGAAAAAGAAACTGAAGTAAAGCAGCCTGTTAAGGCCAGACAAAATAAGGCGAACGTAATTGTTTTCATAAGCTATGTTCTTTGGGTTTAAAGCAATAAATTGCAAAAGCTATTTAATTCTACTTCTATGATTATTCTTCCCTCCACTGGGATCTGTCGGGTGGGGCCGGAACGCTCACCTTCTTAGCCGGATTGTCGGTCAGCTCTTGCAAAAGCACTTCAACAGCCTTTTCAATGCAGGAATCAATTCCTTTCGCCAATTCTTCCGGACGCTCAACCACTTCGATATCGGGATAAACCCCAACCCCTTCGATAATCCACTTCTCGTTTTCATCAAATATTCCAAATTGGGGAACCGAGATCACTGTGCCATCAACCAGGCGCGCATTGCCGGAAATCCCAACCAGTCCGCCCCAGGTGCGTGTTCCGATTAGCTTGCCCAATCCCATTTTTTTAAAGAAATAGGGTAGCGCATCACCTCCCGATGAGGAATACCCGTTTATGAGCATCACCTTGGGTCCGTCGTGGGAAATACCGGGCGACTTGTTAGGTTTCAAACCGTTACGATGCCAGTATACAAGAGTCTTGCGATCGAGAAGATCGATCATGTTTTCGGGTATGAATCCACCACCGTTGTTACGATCGTCGATAATAAGCGCTTCCTTATCATGGTAGGTATACATTCCGTTAAAAAGCTCCCTGTTTCCTTCAAAAGAAGTGTTGGGCACATAAATATACCCGATTTTTCCGCCGGAGAGTTTGTCAACCATTACCCTGCGTTCATTTACCCACTCCAACAGCATCAGATTCAGTTCGCTTGAGATGGGCTTAATAACTGCTGTGCGCGACGATTCGCCGGAAGCTTTGCTGTTCACTTCTATTTCAACAGGTTTCCCGGCAGTGTTTTCAAGGAAAAAATAGGGGTTATCGGATGTGGTGATCTCCTTTCCGTTAATACTGATCAGGTAGTCGTTCAGCTTCACATCTACCCCCTGTTCAGTAAGAGGAGAACGAAGACCCTGATTCCAGTTTTCACCCGGATAGAATTTGGATATCCGATAACGTCCTGCGACATCATCAGGGCTTAGCTCTACGCCCAAAAGTCCATTGTCAATTCTCTTAACCCTCTCCATTTCACCCCAGTTCACATAGGCGTGCCCAACATTGATCTCCGCAACTATCTCATTGAGAATATAATCCAGATCTGCCCTGTGACTAACATAGGGAAGAAGAACACTATATCTTTCCTTTAATTCAGGCCAGTTAACGCCATGCATGTTATCCACATAAAAATAATCCCTGAAAATACGCCAGTTGTCGGTATATATCTGCTCCCATTCTTTCTGCGGGTCCAGTTTCATTTCCAGCCCGCTCAGGTTAAGCTTTCCGGCTCCTTCACCTTGACCCGGCGACAATTTAATAATCCCGAAATCGCCATTGGCACTGTAGATTGCCATTTTTCCATCGGCCGACAAATTAGCATTTACAAGCTTGCCAAGTATCTCATCGGATTTTTCATCCGTGAGACTGTATTTCATAAGCTTGTTCTTGCTGATATAAATGAGTCCGCCATCGCTTGCCCCAACTATGCGGTAGTCGCCCGATTCACCGGGAAGCGCAGTTATTCGGTTGTTAATCCCCTTGAAATCGATCTCAACCTTCACATCTTTCTTTGCTGCGCTGTCTTCAACTTTATCAGCCTTACTCTTTTTGTCTTTCGAAGCTGTATCTGGTTTTTCGGCAACATCTTCCTTTACAGGCTCCAAATCGTTTTTGTCTTTAAAGATTTTCGGACTTTTTGTTGTAAGTGCCAAAGCATACATCCGGGAGCTGTTAGCATACAGATAATCGAATTCAAAACTCGAAAATGTAAGATTGAAATCCCTGCTTGACACAAAGAAAACATAGTTGCCGCACAAGCTGAACGAGGGGTTGAAATCGGAATAGCTACCATCGGTTAGCTGGCTCTTCTGTCCACCGGAGATATCATAAACCCATAATGCAGACTTTTCATTACCACCTTCCTTTGAATAAACGATCCAGCGCGAATCGGGTGAAAAGCTATAATCGCCCAGTTCGGATGAGCCACCGTGGTCGATTTCGGTAGTTTTCCCGGTGGCGGGCTCAAACAATTTCATTTTCAAGGTCCGGTCTGAATAAACAATAAATTTGCTGTCGGGCGACCAAAGCGGTTCGTTTTTCCATGCTGAGGAATTAAAGCTTACCTGCTTTGCCACAGCTCCTTTTTTGTTCTCGAGGAGGTAAAGCTCATACTCCCCCGTGAGGTCGGAATAATACGCAATGAATTTCCCGTCGGGTGACCATGCCGGAAAGATCTCGCGAACCCCTTGTGTCTGGGTAAGGTTCTCTGTGATCCCATTTTCTGCAGGAACCGAGAATATATCGCCACGGGCGCCAAACAAAGCTCGCTTTCCGGTGGGAGAAATCGTATAGGAATGGATGTTATCCTTTACACTTTTATAATATGGAATCAGATTGGGATTATCGAAATTTATGCTGACACTCAGCCTATCCGAAAGTCCGGACTCCAGGTCGAGTTTATAAATATATCCCCCGTTCTCATAAACCAGCTGATCGCCGTTACCTGAAGGCCACATAACATCGAATTCGCTGTGTTTTGTGATTTGCTTGTTCTCTTTTGTTTCGGTGTTGTATTGCCAGATATTCAATTTCTGGTCCTGGTCGGAAGCATAAAATATTCTGTTGCCCGACCATGTGGGTATCTGGTCAGTGCCCTCGAAAGTGGTGATTTGCTCGGAGCTGTTTTCCTTCAAATCATAGATCCATAGATCGCTTGCCCTACCCCCTTTGTATCGTTTCCAGTTTCTGAATTCACGGTCTACCGGGGTGAAAACAATTTTGGAAGCATCGGGTGAGAGTACCCCAAAACCACCGTTTACGATGGGCAGGGATTTTTCCAATCCGCCCTCAAGGCTGACCAAAAAATATTTGCCATTCCTTTCGCCAAAGGCAGTGCGGTTGGAGCGGATAAGAATCTGCTTGCTGTCGGGAGTCCAATCAAGAACCACATTATCATAGCCTCCTCTGGGTGGCATATTGTCAACAGAATTATACCAGGTAAGCTGTTTTGGCACACCACCCTGTGAAGGCATAACAAAAATCTGGCGGCTACCGGAATACTCCCCTGAAAAAGCAATCCACTGGCCATCGGGAGAGATTTTCGGAAAAAGCTCAAGTCCTTCGTGGGAGGT
>CAMAZH010000078.1 GCA_945863035.1 Chitinophaga pinensis
TTCCAGAGCCCATACCGTCTTTGCAAAATCGTGTCCGCGGTTAATCCGCAGCAGGGTTTTATCATAACAGGATTCTATCCCAAATTCCACAATCACATACACTTTCCGGCTCAATTCTGCCAGATAATCCAGAATTTCCTCATTCACACTGTCGGGCCGTGTGCCGATCACCAGGCCGATAACGTCGGGGAACTCAAGAGCCTCCCCATACAACTTCCTGAGAGCCGAAACCGGAGCATAGGTGTTTGAATATGCCTGAAAATACGCAAGGAATTTCCCGGCCCGCCGATACCGTTTGCTGTGAAACTCTATTCCCTCGCGGATCTGCAAAGCAATATCCTTCTCTGGATTGCAATACGAGGGGTTGAATGCGTTGTTGTCGCAATAAGTGCAACCGCCGGTTCCAACTGTACTGTCGCGGTTAGGACAGGTAAAGCCCGCATCGATGGCCAGTTTCTGTACCCTTCCCCCGAAACTCCTTTTAAAATATTCGGTGTAGGAGTTAAACCTCCGATCGTGTCCCCAGGGATATTCAGGCATCATTCCTAACCTCCTCGCACTTATCGAGCATAAGATACCAGATGTAGCCTTTAACGTTCGCGTAGCCAATCTCATGCAAGAGGTTCATATATTTTTTAAGCTGGGAGGAATAGCCAGGGTTTTCGTGGGATCCGAACTTGTAATCCACCACCACGGCATCGTTTTCCTTCACAATAACCCTGTCGGGACGGTATTCCTGACCTCCCCCGGTAAGAATTTCCCTTTCGGAGAAAACCTTCCATTCGGGACTAAAAAGATTTTCAACAGGTGGATTGGCCAGTTTTGTGCCAAGCAGAAGGGATAGTTCTTTTTGCTTCGATGCATCGATTTTCCCTTCCAGATAAGCAACTTTAACAGCTTTCTCAAGGTCTCCGGGGTATAAAACATTCGAAAGGATGCCATGCATGATAATTCCGTAATCGATGTCGCCGGTCCCCGGAGCATCCACGGCGAAAAACTCCTCGCTCCGATATCTCAGCATTACTTTTTTCGGAAACCCTGCCACAGGATAGTCGCTGAAGACTCCGGCGATTGACTCCCCCGAAAAATCCTTGCCTGATTTGGGTTTGGGAGTACCATACTCGAAAAGAACTTTGGGAACATGATGCATGTTTTCGGGAATCACAGTCGGGAAGTCCTGCGCTTTACCCAATGCAGCTTCAAGGGCTGAGTGCAGCAAATCGCCAACATCCTTAATTTTTTCCTTCGGGGAAGCGAAAACATACAATTCATCGATGGCCCGGGTAAAAGCAACATAAGCGAGGTTAAGACTATCGACAAAAGAGTGAAGCATCTCCATAAAATAATCGCCTGAAAAAACAGTGTGCGCCAAGCCTGAGCCGTAGTTAACCGGAACAAACGGAAGGAGATTGAATGGTGCTACATCGGTTTGACACCAGAGAAAGTTTTTAAGAATGGCCGAAGGTTCCATATCCCAATTGCAAAAAGGCAAAATCACCACCGGGAACTCAAGTCCTTTTGCCTTGTGAATGGTGAAAATCCGGATAGCATCCTGCTGCTCGGAGATGTTGAGGGTTTCCTTGCTGCCCTGGTCTTCCCAATTTTCAAGAAATGCATTAAGGTCGGATGCTTCTTTTTTCATAAAACCAAGCACGATATCCTGAAAAGCCTGAATGTAGGGTATGTCTTGACTGCTCTGGTTCAGTTCGAAAATTGCGCAAAGACTTTCAACCAGTTCAAAGAGCGACAAATGGCGCAACCTCTCATGCTGGGCATTCAGTTTGCTGAATATCGCTGAAAAGCCTAAGGAGTGGTCGTCGGATTTTGCTGAGAAGATAAGATCGATGTCATCGGGAATATCGGCTCCCTCGTTAAGGTAGCGGAGAAACTCATGTTTTATGAATGCCTCGTTCAGGCGGTCGGATGGGTTGCGCATCCGTTTCATCACGGCCACAAGAAGCTGCACAGCCGGGTTGGTTGCAATAAAAAGGGAATCGTTGGAGATCACGTTAAAGTTAAAGCCGGTGAGGTCTGCAGCGTTATGGTTTTTGTATTCCAGCAGCAGGTTGGCAAGCTCCTTCCCCTCCTCCCCTTTCCTGACGAGCAAGGCGATGTCGCCGGCACGGTATCCGCGCTTTTGAAGGTCGATGATAATGCCGGGCAATTCAAGAGCAATTTTTTCGAGGTACTCGTCTTTATTGCTGCTCTTCTCCAGAAATGAAAACCTTACATACCCCCCGCTGTTTTCCGATTTTTTGGGGATAAGCTGGGCCGATTCGGAGTATGCTGTTGTAATCATATCGGCAAGTGATGAGAAAGCCTCGCTCTGATTTGATTCGGCGGTTGCTTCAAGGAATTTTTCACGGAGCAGATGAGGGGCAGAAGAAAAAAGAGCGTTGTTAAAACGGATGATGTTCTCCGAACTCCGGTAGTTTTCGCGCAAGGGGTATTCCTGGTAAAACTGGGGAAAACTTTTTTCCACCTGCCGGGCAAGAATCTTCCAATCGGAATTCCTCCAGCGGTATATCGACTGTTTCACATCCCCTACTACCAGACTGTCGTGGTTGGAAGCCAAGCCATTTAGAACCAGTGGCTTGAAGTTACTCCACTGAAATACCGATGTGTCCTGAAACTCATCGAGCATAAAGTTGTTGAAGAAATTACCGGCCTTCTCATACACAAACGGAGCCTCGTTGTCTGCTATTATCTCGTTAAGGAACTCTGATGAATCAGACAACAGGAAGAGGTTTTTCTCAGCGGTGATTTCACGCACCTTGACCGAGAGGTCAGAGAGTATGCCGTAAGCATAGATAAACCTGCGGATTTCCATAGCGGTCCAATATTGTTCAAAATGCTTCCCTGAATAATCGATTGCCTCTTTGAGCAGCTCATTCAAGCCCTGGTTGAATGCCGAGAGTATGACATCCTTGTTGGGAGAGGTTTTGGAAAACCAGGCCTCGGGGTTATCAACGGCTTTGAGCGGGCGGACCGAAGGCCTGTACTTCTCAAATTCTTTTTTTGTGCCCGACTGAATGCTCAGAAAGAAGCCCAGAGCACCGGATTCCCCATAACTGAAATCGGAAGGCTGAAGTCCGTTTTTCCGAAGGATCTCCAGTGCATCTTTGGAGATTCGAAGCAAATGGCTTCTGAAGGTCTGTATTTCCTTCAGCAGGATTTTCTGATACTCCTGCACCCGAATCGGGGATTTATCGCTTTCACTTGAAAAGCGTGAGAGGTTTCTGTAATTCTCTTTAAAAATTTCCTTTCCCAGGCTCATCAGGTCGGCCTTAAGGTTCACGTTTTTGCCGTCCATTATCTCTTCTTCGGCAAATTGTATAAGCCACTCGCGAAGCAATTGGTTCTCGTCCATCGAATACAGAAGATTATCTACAGCTTCGCTGAGCACCCTGCTGTTATTGAGTTCGAGATTGTATCCTGCCTGCAAGCCGATTTCGCGGGTAAAGGCGCGAATCACCATTTGGAAGAACTTATCGATGGTACCCACCGAGAAGCGACTGTAGTCGTTAAGGATGTAATTCAAAATACGCCCGGCACGAAGGCAAACCTCCTCCTCAGCAATTTTATAGGTAGCTGAAAGATGTTCCAGATATACAGGTTTTGAAGGCGACGAGGCATTATGAACCGATAGCTTGTAAAGGGTTTCCATAATCCTGTTTTTCATTTCTGCAGCTGCCTTGTTGGTGAAGGTCACAGCAAGAATGTTACGGTAGGCATACTCGTCGCGAAACAGGAGTTCGAGGTAACGAAGCGTAAGCGTGTAGGTTTTGCCCGAGCCTGCGGAGGCTTTATAAACTGTGAGTTTTGACAATTTTAGAGGTTTTTTCTATTATAGATACGTGGGATTTTTTTTAAAAGTACTTGGAGTACTTGGAGTACTTGGAGTTAACTCCTAAAACTTTTATAAATTTCCATCACTGATTTTGTATTTTATTAAACTGTATCTTCGCTACGAACGATATCATAAAAAATGATAGTTGCTCAATATAATCGTTGTAATCAATCCCCTCGTGCCTTAACATGTGGCAAAAGCCCCACAATTTATTTACTACATCACTCATAATTCATTCTTTTTCTTTTTAGGCAGTATTTTTTTCTCTTCACCTTCAAGTTTGCGTTGCAATTTCTTTACATCTTCAGCCGGAAGGTAAATTTTCAGGAACAATGCCGCGTTTAGTAAGCATTTCGCGCACAGCAAGGTTATTATCAATATGCTCTTTCTCAATTTTACTTTGTCCTTTTAAATCTTTGCTTTGCACATTCAATCCTGTCATTTCAGCTGCAAGGTCTTTGGCTTTAATACTGATTGTTGGCAAAAAATCGGCAACAGGTCGATTATCAGGAACTCCTAATTTTTTCTTTAATTGTATAGTTCCCATTCTGAAAAGTGCTTGTTCTCCTTTTGAACGAATTATGGCAAAGCCTTGACCATCAACACCTCTTTCATAGAGTATTCCTGAAAGTTGTTTTTCTGTTTGACTGAGTTTTTCCCTGGCTTTGACTCGTTCAAATTCTAATAAACGCTTTTCAACTAACTCTGCTCTGCGTGTTTGAACGGCAAAGTAATTTTGAGCAAACGAAATTTCTTCCTTTCTTGCATCTCCATTTTGTGCAATTAAATAGCAGGCATAACGTGTTAATAGAATGTCATCAATCTCATCTTTAGCACCCTTGCCTTTAGTTATCATCTTCCTGACGTCAGGAAAATGATCATTAATATTTTCTCCGGCGTTATTGCATGAATCTTTTGCCTTATTAATTACTTTTTCGAAATTTTCCCATTTACTATAACCCAAAAGTGATTGTAATTCTCTGGCACTCCAGCATTCAATATCGTTGTACAAATCGCATATACTTTCAAATTTTTGGAACAATTCCAATATTAATTCTTTCTTCATAATTCAAGTATTTTATGCCGCTATTGCTAAATTTATTTCGTTTGTAATTATTTCTTACTCGTCCACAAAAACTTTTTTAAATTTTGTCAGACCGCTTCTGTCAAGCCACTCCAAGTACTTTAGGCACTCTAGGCACTCTAAGTACTCTAGGCACTCTAGGCACTCCAAGTACTCTATGCACTCCAGGCACTCTAAGTACTCTAGGCACTCCAAGTACTCCAAGTACTCCAAGTACTCCAGGCACTCCAGGCACTCAAAACGCGCAGCTCATTTTTTAAATTTCCGAATTAAAGCTACAAGGTAAACAATTATTTTTAACCATTCGAAAAAGTTATCCCGGGAAAAACGCAATTTTTATAGAAATTCCCGGTAACAATTCCATGCTAAAACCAATTATTTTGTAATTTGCAGCAGCCTAAACCAAAAAACAAAACAACATGAAACGAATCACTGCACTCATTGTAATTTCACTCTTTTTAACCAGCTTCGTAAGCGCACAGCTTAATTCCGGAAGTAAATTTATTGCCGGTGCCAACCGATTTGCAGCAAACAGCTATGGCGATAAGGACGTTGGGTCGGATCTCGATGCCGATAAGTATTTTAACATGGGCCTCAATGCCAAGGCAGGGTACTTTATAAAAAACCGCATTGCAGTTGGAGCGTTGGCCGATTTCGGCTATTCAAGTCTAAAATACGGAACCTCCGATTACAAAACTACATACTCAAACTGGCTCGTGGGTCCTCTTGCAAGATACTACCTTGAATACATTACCCTGATACCTTTTGCTGAAGCATCATTGGGCTTTGGTTCCAGCAGCTCGAAAACCTTATTTGACACATCGGAAACCACTAGCAAGCATTCCGTGATAAATGCCAGTGTTGGCATAGGAGCCGATTATTTCCTTAACGAAAGTATTGCCGTTGAAGGGCTTTTGAATTACAACATCAACAAACAAAAACCTACAGGTGAAGGAGCCACGGGTGACGGGCATGTGCAGAAAGGCCTTGGAGTATCCTTCGGAATCCTTATCTATTTCGGGGTATTCTGAGCCAGGATAAAGCCCGTAAGGCAGCACGAGGCGATAACGATTTGGAGTCAATCGTTTAGGATGGATACAATGAGCGAGGAATTACTGATAAAAAGCCCTAAATTTGCAGCCATTATAAAATTGTTATGGCGCAAAGAGTAGTTGTAGGCCTTTCGGGCGGGGTGGATTCCAGCGTTGCCGCATACCTTCTTAAAGAGCAGGGGTATGAGGTGATTGCCGTGTTTATGATTAACTGGCACGACAAGACCGGACTCCTCAAGGCCGATTGTCCCTGGGATGAGGATGTGCTTTTTGCCGAGATGGTTGCCAAAAAAATCGGTATCCCTTTCCATGTGGTAGACCTTAGCGAAAAATACCGCGAACGTGTTGTCGGCTATATGTTTTCGGAATATGAGAAGGGTCGCACTCCCAATCCGGATGTGCTTTGCAACCGGGAAATTAAATTCGACGAGTTCTACACGGCCTGCGAACAGTTCCATCCCGATTTTATTGCAACGGGCCATTATTGCAAGAAAGACTCGTTTATGTCGGAAAAGGGCATGGTATATCGTCTTCTCGCGGGAGATGATCCCGGCAAAGAACAGAGCTATTTCCTTTGCCAGTTATCACAAAGCCAGCTTGCCAAGGCGCTGTTTCCCATCGGGCACCTGCATAAATCGGAACTGCGCGATATTGCCCGCAAAGCCAAACTTCCCTCGGCCGAAAAAAAAGATTCTCAGGGGATTTGTTTTATCGGCAAGGTTAGCCTTCCCGACTTCCTGCAGCAGCAGCTTAAACCAAAAGAAGGACTTATCATTGAAATACCGGAAGATTTTGAGGGTTACCCGAATCAAATCCCCCGAAACCCGGAAATTGAAGATTATTCGAAAGCTTTTGTTTACCGACAGGAGGACGGTAACATTGTGGGTAAGCATAAAGGCGCGCACTATTATACCGTGGGTCAAAGAAAAGGTCTTAACGTGGGAGGAAAAGCAAAACCTTTGTTTATAATTGCAACCGATACCACAGAAAATACAATTTATGTAGGTCAGGGGCAGGACCATCCCGGCTTGTACCGCAAAGGCTTGTTTGTTCCGGATGCGGATCTTCACTGGATTCGTCCGGACCTCGAAATGAAAATCGGTGAGCAACGGGATTTTATGGTTCGGATCAGGTACCGACAGGCACTTCAGAAAGCCAGACTTTACCGCAGGGATAAGGGGATGTATCTTGTTTTTGAAGAGTTGCAGAGGGGGATTACGTCGGGACAGTTTGCAGCATGGTATGCGGAAGGTGAATTGATTGGGTCGGGGGTAATTGATTAAAAAAATGGTTTCGCTGCGATTCGGCAAAGCTCACCGGAATCTCTACAGCTTATTGCCATTTTCGTAATTTTTTAGCTACAACTATTTTGCTGCTCTGCAGCCTTTTTTTTAATAACCAACAATGATAAGCACTCTAAAAGAATTATTTAAAAAGAGATACGGCACTGAATGTGAACAGGTATCCCTGCTTGTACCTGCAGGTTCGGCCCGGCAGTATTACCGTTTACGTAATGGTGCCACTACTGCTGTAGGTGCTTTTAATAAGGATGTAAGGGAGAACAGGGCTTTTATAAGTTTCACGAAGCATTTTCGTTCCAAAGGGCTTTCTGTTCCTGAGGTTTATCTGGTTTCTGAAGATGAAAAACACTACCTTTTAGAAGACCTTGGCGACACCAGCTTGAAAGACCTGACCGATTCGCTTAAAAAAGGCTGGGATTTCCCGCAGGAAATGCTCCCCTTATACAAAAGAGTAATCGACGATTTAATCCGGTTTCAAACCCTCGGACATGAGGATATGGATTACAGCAATTGCATGCCCCGGGATGCTTTCGACAGTCGCTCAATCTTATGGGACCTTAACCACTTCAAGTATTTCTTTGTGAAGTTATCGGGAATTCCCTTTGACGAAGAAAAGCTCGAGGACGACTTTCAGAACCTCGCCACGGTGCTTGACAAGGTTGAACGGAATAGTTTTTTGTTCCGCGATTTCCAGTCGAGAAACATCATGGTCAATCAGGATCATCTCTATTATATCGATTATCAGGGAGGCCGGAGAGGCGCATTGCAGTACGATATTGCCACACTCCTTTTCGAAGCCCGTACAAATATCCCCTATCATACACGCGACGAATTGCTGGAATACTATCTTGAAGGCATCTCCCACTTGAAGAAAGATAACTTTAACCGGCAGGAATTCTTATCCACCTATCCCTTGTTTGCCTTGGTGCGACAGCTTCAGGCAATGGGTGCATACGGTCTGAGAGGCTGGATTGAGAAGAAACCCCTGTTCCTGCAGTCGGTGCCTTTTGCCATGCAAAACCTGAAGTTCTTTCTCGGGAATTACAATGGAATTTTAGAGGGATATCCTGAACTCAACCGACTGCTCGGAATCATGGCCAGCGATAAAAAACTCAACAAGCCCCTGCCTGAGGATGGTGAAAAGTTGTGCGTGAGGATTAGCAGTTTTTCCTACAGGAAGAACATCCCCGACGATCTGACGGGCGAAGGAGGCGGTTTTGTATTCGATTGCCGGGGGATCCATAACCCGGGGAGATACCCTGAATTTAAAAATCGTACCGGACTGGATAAGGAGACAGCCGTTTTTTTTGAGGAACGTACGGACATGAATGATTTCCTCAAAGACTCCTTTTCGCTAATCGACCGAACAATCAAGACCTATGCTGAGCGCGGGTTTAAGCACCTGCAGGTGAGTTATGGCTGCACAGGAGGGCAGCACCGTTCGGTGTACGCCGCAAAAAAACTTGCTGAGCACCTTGAACATAATCGCTCGGTAAGTGTCTTAGTTGAGCATCGGGAGATTAATGAACTCAATTTTGATTTATGAGCAAGAAACTGTGCAAGGAAAGCAACGATCACGACAAGAATTGCGATCACGACAAGAATGATAAGAAGCTTAAATACGAGTGCAAAAAGTGCGGTAAGAAATCGCACAAAGAGGAAAAGTGTTGCAAGCCCATTAAAATAACCAAAGCAGCCTGAGGATGAAAAAGAGAGCTATGATACTTGCCGCAGGTCTTGGCACCAGGCTGATGCCCCTTACGGAAAGCAAGCCAAAAGCCCTTGTCGAATATAAGGGTAAGACCTTGTTGGAAATCGTTCTTCGCAGGCTGATTCATCACGGTTTCAGGGATGTGGTTATCAACTTGCATCACCACCCCGATAAAATTATTTCATTTATTGAATCAAAGAAAAACTTTGGCATAAATATCGCTTTTTCCAACGAGTCGGATCAGCTGTTGGATACCGGGGGAGGAATAAAAAAGGCATTTCCCCTGTTTGAAGGCGAGCCCGTGTTAATTCATAATGTGGATATTTATACTGACCTTAATCTTGACGATCTGTACAATTTCCACAACGATTACGAGAATCTTGCCTCACTGGCTGTCAAGGAGCGCGAGACCACACGCCCGTTTCTGATGAATGAGGATGGGATTTTGTGCGGCTGGGAGAACCTTGTTACAGGAGAGAAAAGAATTGTGAGACCCGACAACTCTATGCAGCCGATCGCTTACAGCGGAATTGCAATGCTGAGTCCCGAATTTATCGAAAAGCTTCCTCCCGTAAGCTGCTATTCCCTCACCCCTGAGCTTCTGAACATTGCCGGGAATCATACAGTGCATTTGTTTCCCCATTCGGGTGCCTGGAGGGATATGGGAAGACCCGAGGCATTCAGCTAATTTCCAAGCCCTGCCTTGGCCAGTTTCAAGGCTTCGGTAGTGGTGTAATACTTCGTAATCATATTTGGAACTTCCCATTCGGGTAATTTACCATCTTTCAGATATTGTAGATAAAATTCGGTTACCTGTCCAAAATGAGCTTCGTGTCCAACCCTGTACTGAGAGGGAATTTCAACTGTCCAGAGATTTTCATTCAATTTGTTAAGTTTCAAACCCTCATATTCATCAGCCATATCCTGCTCAACAGCTTTTTTCAGACCAGCTTCAAAGGTAGGCAAATCGCTGGCTCCCGTGGCTTCAACATAAACAGTTGGTTTGTACTCTTCTTCCTTTCCTTGTCTGATCATTACATTGCAATTGTTGCCCCGCATGATGCTGTAATGTGTGTCGCCGGTACCCTCCGGAGCCTCAAAATTCCAGATAACAGATACTTTTGCCACTTTGCCTTTTAGTTTATAAAGCATTTCTCCGTTTGAATAAACTTTAAGGTTTCCATCAACCACATCTTTTTGGAGGAATGCGGGGAATTCTTTCAGTGAAGTCACTTTTTCGAACTGAGCCGGAGAAATGTCGGTAGTCCAGCGTTTGGCTGTCAGCATCTGCACATCGGATTTATTAAGGATCACTGCGGGGAAACAGCCCCACTGAACCAGATCGACGAGGTGAGTGGTTACGTCAACAATTCCTTCGCCTTGCTGAGCAACATCGAAAAACCAGGGCGGACGTTTTAGGGGGCTACCTGCAACCATTTTCGAGAAATGGTGCACACTTTCTTTGGTTACGGCAGGTTGTTCCGGAGTTCCATCGACCAATCCCCCAAAAACCTCAAAATTATTAGCCAGATCGCGCTGAACAATGGAGGTGATTTCGTGACGCTCGGTCATAATATCGAACAACAAAACGCCCTTTTCTCCTGCAGTAATAAAAGCCTGCTCCAAAACGGGGAAAGCTTCAGGGGAAATTACCATGGGTTTGTCGGCAAAAACATTCAAACCCGCCTCAACCGCTTTCTGAATGTATTCGGTTTTCTTTGCATTATTTCCCGATACCATCATCACATTGCCCGGTTTTTCAGTCAACATCTTCTCAAGAAAATCGCTACCGGTATATACTTTTTCTACCCAGGCAGTCGGGTTTTCATTACGCATATTGAAACCTTCAATACGGGCCAGATGCTGATTCAAATCATCACCTTCAGGAGCATACACATAAACCGTAGGATCAATCTGTTCGTACATCGATTTTTGGATCAGGCCGGCATGAAAATGTCCGGGATCAAGGGTCATCAGTTTCACTTCTCCGGCAGCTCCGGTAAATTTGGAAACTGATTGTTCTGTTGATTTTTGTCCGTCGCCTGCACAGGCAGTTAATAGGGTTGCCACGGCTATAAGGAGTATTAAGTAATTCTTCATGTATCAGTCTATTGATAATTTAACCTTTTTCCCGAATCCAATTTCAACTAGTCTATATAGTGTAGATAATTGAATATCACTGTGTCCGTTTTCAATTCGCGATATAAAGCTTTTCCTGGTACCGGTCTTATTAGCTAATTGTTCCTGTGTCATTAAAGCTTCTTTCCTCGCATCTCTCAGAATTTCTCCGATTGCAAAAGATTTAGCCTTAATTTCAAAAGCAGTCCGTTTATCTGTTCCAATCTTGCCATATCTCTGGTCAAGGTGTTCTTCTAAAGTTATAATGTCTTTCATTTTTTATTTCTTTTATAATCAAAATATTCTTGTTTTATCCTTAAAGCTCTCTCAATCTCTTTTTTAGGTGTCTTTTGTGTTTTCTTTTGAAATCCATTAAATAATACCACTATGTTTCCCTCATCAAAACAACAGAAAATTCTATAGATATTACTTTCAAATTCTATCCGAATTTCAGACAAACCATCATAGCCTGTAATTTGCTCAAAGAACTTTTTCGGTATCTTATCAGTTATGGTAATCAGAATCAATACATAGTCAATCTTGTCTTTGACTTTATCAGGTAGAGAATTGAAAAAATCCCAATAATAGTTTCTGAAATAGATTAAATTTCGTTTGGATTCCATGCGACAAAGTTAACGAATAATGGAACAGAATCAAATTTGTTATTTAAAAGAGTTTCATGTCTATTGGAGCTGCTTTTTTAATTGTCCATAACTTAACTGAAGCTTCTGCGACACATAGAGAGCAACGCAATATTACTTCCGTTTTAAAATGTTAATTCCATAAGGGAACCGTTCCTGCCGGCTAAGCATCGAATTGGCTTCCTCATCGTTTTCGAAACGCTCGGTCCCCGGATTCCATGCCAGCTTGCGATTCAACTTCATGGCAATATGTGTAATCAGGCAAATGGAGCAAGCCCTGTGTCCGATTTCAGCCGGGGAAATAGGCTCTTTATTCGTCTGAATACACTCGAGCCAATTGCCGTGCTGTTCATCAATTTTATACAAATGAATTTCATTTTCACCGATTACCGAGCTTAATATCTTCGGATCGCTGGCATCCAGCGCTTTGGCGCTATTTGCTTTGGATACCGGATCACTGGCCGAAGCAACATAATCGCCCCGGGAAACAAATATCCAGCCTTCGGTTCCCTCGTAACGGATTCCGTTTGTATATCCCCCACTGGTGTACATAGTGATTCCATTGGCATATTCTGCTTTGGCCATAAAATCGCCATGAACATCCCAGAGTCCGGCTTTTGGAAACTCGGCTACTGCCTGAATTGAAACGGGCCCGGTTAATTCGGTATCCATTCCCCATGCAGCCGAATCGTAATGATGCTGACCCCAGCCGGTAATCATGCCCGCACCAAACTGTTCGCGGCGCAACCAGCCAGGACGATCATAACCCACTCGGGGATGAACACCAATTTCAGTGTAAGGAACAAATGGAGTTGCACCCAACCACATGTCGTAATTGAAGCCTTTTGGCACAGGCATTTCAGCTGCTTCAGGGCCGGATGGGTCGCCAGGCAGACCAATTTTTACGGTGTGCAGGCGGCCGATTCTTCCGTTGCGAACCAACTCGGCTGCAAGGCGGAATTGTGGCGACGAGCGCTGCTGGGTTCCCACCTGAAGAATAATTCCCTTTTCCTTTACAATATTAGCCATAATACGGCCTTCACTAACGGTTAGGGAAGTGGGTTTCTGCAAATAAACATGCTTGCCAGCCAGAGCGGCTTCAATGGCGGGTTGTGCATGCCAATGGTCGGGGGTGCTGATCACAACGGCATCAATATCCTTATTCAAAAGCATTTCGCGATAATCGTCATACATCCTGGCATTGACGTGATTCTCCTGGCCCGTTTTCTTTTTGTAGTAATCGTCTACCAGTTTTTTACCGTCGGCCAAGCGATTTTTATCCAGATCGCAAACAGCAATCATGCGGGCAATGTCGTGCTGCATGGTTCCGGGCATGTCGTGGTCGCGTGCAATACGTCCGCAGCCAATCTGCCCGATGTTTATTCTATTGCTTGGTGCATTCTTACCAAAAACCGAAGCTGGGACAATTGTTGGAAAAACTACAGCGGCAGCAGTTCCTATCATCGTGGTTTGTAAAAATTTTCTTCTTTCCATTTGTTATTGATATTGGTAAGGTTTAAAATTCAGCAGGTGAATCATCACATTTCAAATCGCCCAGAACATATTGAGCGCCGTCAAGATAGAATTTCAAAAGCCGGGTATCTTCAAAACTCTGTGCGTTGTGCGAGGGTGAAACATAGAAAACACGGCCTTTCCCAAACTTTTTGATCCAGGAAACATACTTGATTTTCTCGTCGATTTCTTTTGTTGTCTTGGTCAATTTTGAGGTATCCATATACAACAAAGGTCGAAAATTCTTTTGTGTGTATGCTTTGTTGAAGAGGTAAGGTTCATCGGTATGCACTAGCGATTTTCCGCCAAAGGCTTTTACCAGGGGATGATCCGGCTCGCATAATTCAAGTGTGATCTCCTGTTGTACCGGATGATAATCGAAACTTCCCCCCACCATTTCGCTAAAAGGCATCGAGTTATTTTGCATCACAATGGCACCATGAATAACCATCAGGCCTCCACCCTTTTTTACAAAATCAATAAGGTTTGCTTCCAGCTCTGCAGCCTTGTTCTTTCGCTGATCATCGGTAAGGCTGGTATCCTTATCCAGAACATCGAGCAACAAATCTCTTCTTGTTCCCTCGGAACAATTGTTATTCAGAACAACTGCATCGTATTTTCTCAGATTCTTCTTTTCGAACTGATATATGTCTTTGCTGAATTCCACTTCGAAAGCAGCGGTTTTTTCAGCCAGAACTTTCATAACTGCGTCGGTATGCGGTACCACCCAATGATCGTACCCGGTGAATAAGCTAAACACCAAAACTTTGTGGTTTTTTACAGGTTGAATTTCGGCTTTTGCCGGAGCCAGTTTCTCGATTTTCTGAATCCATTCATCGGTAAGGGCAAATTCGTTCAGCTGCGCTTTTGCAGTGCAAAAAAATAAGATAATTGATATCGAGATCATGAGGGTTTTCTTCATGGATTGGGTTTTTAGTTATTTGTAATTTCCGGTTTATTATTTCTAGTTTTTTCAATAAGCCCGAAGGGCTGAAATTATTATAGCTAATATTATCATTAGGTCGTTAACCCTGGAAGGGTGGTATTATTCATCAATCCATTCAAATAAATATTTTTCATTGTATTCAATTTCAAATTTTTGAAGAAAATCAAGGTATTCGTGTTTAAATGTTTTCTTTTTATGATGTTCTTCCTGATTAGCAATGTATAGATAAACATTTTCAATTTGAGAGTGAGCATATGAAAATGCTCCATATCCCTCTTGCCTAGAAAATTTACCTTTTACAAATTTTTTATCGTTTATAAAATTGCTTGAATTGTTTTTAATATCACGAACCAAGTCCGAAATAGCCATTGCTGGTTTTAAACCAACAAAAATATGAACGTGGTCTGATGCACCATTTACAATGATAGATTTTTGACCCTTTTTGGTAATAATACCAGAAATGTATTTGAATAATTCATCTTTCCAATGTTTGCCTATTAGATTTTCACGTCCTTTTACGGCAAAAACAATTTGAATATAGATTTGTGAAAATGTGCCAGCCATATTTCTATAATAATTTCATCTATAATAATTTCATCCCTTCGGGATTTTATTCGGATATTTTTTTCATCATGCTATAATAATTTCATCCCTATAATAATTTCATCCCTTCGGGATTTTATTCGGATATTATTTTCATCATGCTATAATAATTTCATCCTATAATAATTTCATCCCTTCGGGATTTTATGCGGATATTATTTTCATCATGCTATAATAATTTCATCCCTATAATAATTTCATCCCTATAATAATTTCATCCCTTCGGGATTTTATGCGGATATTTTTTTCATCATTCTATAATAATTTCATCCTTGCTGTTGCTGTTGCTGATCTCCGGGGGATTGGCAAAAGCCTGCCAGTAGTTTTCGGCTTCCTCCGGGGTCATTTTTCCGTCGAATACAACCAGCCGGTATTTCAGAGTATAATCGTTACCTTTTTCAATTTTCCAGTCTTTATGCCGGATCGGGCAGAACTCGAAAAACATGTCGCCACGACCCTCATTGGCATCCATGGGCCAAACGCGCATAGGCTCGGGGTGCATACGGTTGGCCGGGTGACTCAGGAACAAAATTCCGGAGCGACCTTCTACAGTTGCCGATTCTCCCTCAATAACACACCAACGGGCGTTGCTTCCATCGGCATCTTTGCGGGTTTTACCCTCTGAAGTGAGCAAAGAACAGTTGTCTTTGGTCCATTTCCCGGTTGCCCTCCAGCCAATTCCTCCACCATAACGGTATGCTGCCAGCAAAATTCCCGAATCGAGCGGAGTATTCAAGGTACTTGCATAATCGAACATGTAGCGCTTGCTATTGAGGTTCCATACGCGAAGGTCGAACAGTTCACTCAAGGCTACAGCATCAATGCCAACAGCGCCAAAGTCGATATGTTCCTGAAGGGACTTGAACCCGGTGTAAACAGATCCTTCCACCTGCGAAACCAATCCTGCAAAGCGAACCGTACCCTGCCCTTTATACAAATTCCAGAAATCCACCTCCCGCTTTCCGATAAAGGTGAGCGTCCATGGGTTCCATATTCCATAGTGATGGTAATGATCCGGCGCCTGAATGCGGGTAAGCACCTCTCCCCCGGGCGAACAAACCGGGTGAAGAAAAGCTGATCGTTTGAATAAGGGACTGACTCCTGCAGGTGGATTTACGGTTTCAATACAGTAACTTAAAATGGGTTTATCCCCGAAAGAAAGATTCAGTGAGCCATCTTGTGTGTGCGCTTTAATCCCCGGTGTAAAGTGCTGCGGATTCAGGGTTTTACGGAGTACAAATGTACGTTTGGTATTTTTAAAGGTTTTCCCGTCCAGAATAAACCAAAGTTTTGCTCCTGAGGCAGTTTCCAATTGAAAAGGAACCGGAATTTGTGATTTTCCTTTCAGTTCGAACAGGGCCAGTTTCAGGGAATCAGTATTGTAATTCACCTGATCAATGGAAAGGCTTACCGGGCAATCGAGGCGATCTGCGTTCCCTGCAGCAACTTCAAATCTCAGAAGGTCCTGGGCTGAAGCCTGCAGCCCAAACAGAATTGTGAACATAATAGTAGTTAGTTTCATTTTCTTTTTATCCTATGATCCATTAATTCTACAAATCCTGATTCTGACTATTTCAGGTGTTTTCTGTTTCCCACATCGTGCAATACCTTCATTTGATGAATGGCAATGTGGTTCAGTTTCACAAGCCGTTCGGTTTGTGGTATTTTTTCGTTTATGAAAACCGAATTGAGGTTTTCCATATTGGCTAGGCAAATTAATTCGTTAATGGTAGCAAAGTCGCGTATATTTCCTTTCAGGTCGGGGTTTACATTACGCCATTGCTTTGCGGTTATCCCAAACATAGCCATATTTAGCACATCGGCTTCGCTGGCATAAATAATGTTTGTTTGAACAGGGGTAAGTTTTTCTGGAATGAGATTGTTTTTAATGGCATCGGTATGAATGTGGTAATTAATTTTAGCCAGTTCGCGCTTGGCTGACCATCCGACTTGTTTTTGTTCATCTTCTTTGAGACGTTGGAATTCTTTAATTAAATATAATTCAAATTCTACTGACACCCAACTAGCAAACTTAAAGGCAATATCTCTTTGAGCATAAGTTCCAGCATCTGCTCCATTTTTTGTAACTACCCCTATAGCTCTGGTAAGTTCAACCCAACGAGTAGGGCTCATTGTAAAGGCATTACTTCCAGCATCCTTTAAGAGGGGGTCGAAATCGACCCCCTTAAAACCTGGGTTGTTTAATTGCTCCCAAAGTCCAAGATACTCCAAGGTGTTTTTGAGCCTCATCCAATTTTTCACAACATCTTTTGGTTCAACAGGATTTTTCTGTTTAGCAATATCGGTAATACTTATATAATCTTCACCGTTGACCTTCAAAGTACGTATCGAGACCTCTTTAACAGTTATAATGGTTGATTTTGACATTTCGCTAAAAATTAATAATTACTGATAACAGTTATATTTCAGTATTGGTATTTGCTTCTACATTGCCTTCCTGAAATTTATTGAATTCTTTATGGGTTTGTCAGATATGGTCTTTATGGACGACTTCAAACAAGCATTTCTTTAATTCGATTTATTTCTATCCTATTATTTTCCACTAAAATACAAATATATCGCAAGAACAAGATACAATTATCAAGTTACAATAAGTGGGTTGGCAAAATTACACTCTATTGTTACCGGAAGTCTTTGGAATTAGTTTCAGCATTGGCTGTGGGTAAGAACACATTTTCTACATTACCCTATCGACTGCGTCGAATATTGGTGTGAACCGGCAACAATTTGTGAAAGAAACTGTTTAGAGCGAATACACCTTCGAATCTTTCCACAATTATTTTTCCATTTTCAAATTAAACACACAAAACATGAAAACAAAACATAAAAACAAAACTGTTAAATCGGGCCTTTTTGCGCTTTTCTTATTCGCGGGAGTAGCATTATCCGCCCAGGAAACTCATTTATCGAACATACGCCAGCTCACCTGGGGCGGAGACAATGCTGAGGCCTATTTCAGTTACGACGGCAAGAGTCTTTGTATGCAAAGCAACAACAAAAACTGGGGCTTGGAATGCGACCAGATTTTCAATATCGAAATTGAAGAAGCTGCCGCAGATTCAACCTACAGACCCGCGCTTATAAGCACAGGAAAAGGCCGCACCACCTGCAGTTATTATCTTTCAGACAATAAGCATATTCTTTACGCTTCCACGCATTCC
>CAMAZH010000079.1 GCA_945863035.1 Chitinophaga pinensis
TTTTCCTTGTCATCCGTGGGAACCAGATATTCCGCTTTCAGAATTTTTTTCCTGAAGTTCCGGTTGTCCAAATCCCGCCCTAGAATCACCTCGTAAAGATTCTGAAGCTGCCTCAGCGTAAATCTCTTTGGGAGCAGTTCAAACCCAACAGGCTCGCTCTGCAGACGCGTGCGCAGAGTTTTTAATCCGCGCTGCAAGATTTCGTAATGGTCGAACGCCAATTCGGAAATGTCCTCAACTTTGATCCAAAGGGCATTGTTTTTATTTGCCGGTTCCTGCTGACTTTCGGCGATTTTTATAAGCGAATAATAAGCTATGGTTACCACCCTCTCAATAGGTAAGCCTGTGGTTTCCCTAAGCCAGTTTATATCCTTCTCTTTATTAATTCTATCCGGTGATCCGAAAACCCAAAGCTGTTTGAGAAATATATTGGTAAGCCCGGTAAGTTCTTTTAATACCCGGTTTGCGGCCGTCTGAAGATCCTCTTCATCCGTAATGAAGTCCCCCGGCAACTTGTAATCGATAATGAATTTCCCGGGGCTATCCGGATCGCGGATATTCCTTTTTGTGAGCAGAGCCTTGAGGTTCTGCCCGTCAAAACCGAAAATTACGCAGTCGACAGATAAATGTGGATTAAGCTTTAACAAGTGATGTTATTTTAGTCGAATCAAACTTAACGTAAAATATACGTTAAGTCAAGATGTTTGTCTAATTTAGAATGATTATTTCTAAGGGAATGCAATCTCTTTTCAGCTTGAGGTTCGAGGGGCAGGAAAATCAATGGGGATAAACATCTGAGCAATTCTCGGCTGCAGAGCGATATTTTTAAAGGAGTGATTAGTCAGTTTTAAAGTGAGATGCGCATCCTGCATGGACAACTGAATTGCCAAAAGATGGGTCTGAAGCGCAAACCATTATCACCAAGGCTTTCGACGGAAGCGATAAATTGAATCAGGATTAAACAGGGGCGTGGTTTAATTGGAATCTTCTTTTGTCAGGGGAAGGGAAAAGCTGAAAGAGCTTCCCTTTCCAACTTCACTTTGCACGTCAATGGTCCCATTGTGCTTCATGATGAACTCATTGCAGATGATGAGTCCCAGTCCTGTTCCTGTTTCCCCGGCAGTGCCGGAAGAGTTGTGGAACTCGTCGATCTTGAACAGTTTTTCGATTCCTGTTTTATCCATCCCAATACCTGTGTCGGACACGTTAACTTTAATGTGTTTGTTTTCAACAAAGGCAGTAATGTTTATCTGTCCACCTTTAGGTGTGAATTTCAATGCATTGGTAAGCAGGTTTCTCACGATGGTGTTTACCATGTTTGCATCGGCATAGCAAGTCAGCTGATCAGGAATAGTGTACTCGACTTCGATTTCCTTATTCTGTGCTATCACGCTGTGCATGTGTATATTATCCTGCAATATTTGTGAAATGCTGATGATTTCAGGGGTGAACCGGATGCGGTTTGTCTGCGACCTTGACCAATCCAATAGGTTCTCCAATAAATTGTATGCGGAGGTGGAGGAGTCGTTGATGAGTTGAAGAAACTCTTTTTTCCGTTCTTCCTCTATTGAATTATAGCTACGGATTAGCAACTCGGAAAAACCCATTATGGAATGGAAAGGATTTTTGAGATCGTGGGCAATGATGGAGAAAAACTTGTCCTTGGTGGCATTAAGCTTTTTCAATTCCTCACTTGTTTTTTCAATCTTATCCCTTTGCCTGCTTATTTCTTTCTCAGCGCCTTTAAGTTTGCTGATGTCGCTGTCGATTGCAATGAGCTTGACGATATTGTTTTTTTCATTCAGCACAGGGGAGATTGTAGTTTGCGACCACACCTCTTTTCGGGCTTTATTGAAATTTCTCCCTTCATAGGAGACCCCTTTTTTTGTTCGGGTTATTTCGTTAAGAATCTCATCTATCTCTTTATTTCCCGATACTTCCCGCAAGTTGACAGATCCGTTTTTTCTGAGCTCCTCGATTTCAATGCCGAAGTGGTCTTTGAAAACATTGTTTCCCCATTCGATATTGGCCTGGTCGTCCATAATAATTATCACATTATCGGTATGACTCGCTACCAAGGAGAGCTTTTCAAACTCCTGGTTCATCTGCACCAAATATTCGGATTGCGAATGCAACTCTTCCGATTGCTGTTTGATCTCCTCCTGCCTTTCTTCAAGAAGAGCATTTGCCTCCTGCAGATTTTCCTGCTGCATGATCAGCGTTTTTTCAGTAAGTTTCTGAGGAGTGATGTCTCTTCCGATTCCTACAATACCAATTATTTTGTTTTTATCATTTCGGATAGGGACTTTCGTAGTCGAAATTGTTATTTCATTGCCCTGTAGATCAAGTCCCCGCTCTTCCTTGTTAATGAGGGATTCGCCTGAATTCATTAACGCCTGCTCATCCCGGTAAAATTCTCCGGCAAGATCTTTTGGATAAAAGTCAAAATCGGTTTTCCCTATCAGATCTTTTGGGGATTTCGCCCCCATTATGTTTGCAACATGTTTATTGCCAGCGATAAAGCGGCTTTTACGATCCTTGATGTAAATGCGGTCGGGCATGTAGTCTATCAGGGTATACAGTAATGTATTGTCGGGAGTGGATTCGGAAGGGGACTGGCTTGATTGGGAAGCTGTCTTTTTCCTTAAGATGATATAGTAGGACAACAGTCCGATACTAATGAGCAGCAATACAAAAAGTACTATTTCAACCACACTGAGCCTTAATGGCTCATAAGAACTTTGCCCAATAGTGGATTGGGCGGAAATTAGACTCGAGGGAATAGCAGAAAATAATAAAATCAATAATTTCCGAAAGCGAAGAAAATTATTAAACTTAATTGTTTTCAAGTATTTTGTATTAATTCGGGTTCGTAAATATTACCTATGCTTCACAAATATATTTTTAATTATATTAATTAAGCCTTTTTATTTAAAAAAGTTTTAACCCGATCAACTTATTAAGGATCTTATTGGAACGCGGAGCATTTTGATTTCCGGAAAGATGCCAAAATATTAGCGTCTTTCCGGAAACCTGATGTTACTTGTTAAATCTCGACTTTTTTCATTTTGGGAGCTAACACATGCATAATGAACCATGCTAAAAGATAAGCAAACCCGGATATGAAAAACATAATGTAGTAACCAATTTCAATGTGCCCGAGTTCTTTATAATGGTCGAGCAACACACCTGCCACGCGGGCTATCAGTATTCCCCCGATAGCTCCGGCCATGCCTCCAAGACCGACAATTGAACCAACCGCTTTTTTGGGAAACATATCAGATGCTGTTGTAAAGATATTTGCCGACCAAGCTTGGTGTGCGGAGGCTGCGATTCCGATAACAACCACGGCAATCCATGGATTCACTTTACCGAGAGCCTGTGCGGAAATTACTGGTATAACCGCTAAAGCAAAAGCAAGCATGGAAACTTTCCTGGCCTTGAATACGGGCCAGCCTTTTTTGATGAGATAGCCTGAAAGCCATCCTCCGCCTATGCTCCCAAAGGTTGTCATGGTGTATACCAAGGCCAATGGAAGGCTCACTTGCATGCCCTCCATCTGGTACTCTGATTTGAGAAACGAAGGAAGCCAGAAGAGCAGGAACCACCAAATGGGATCGGTCATGAATTTCCCCAAAATGAACGCCCATGTCTGTCTGAAACCCAGAAGTTTCGCCCAGCTTACTGATTCCTGCTTCTCATCAGTATGGTTTTCGTCTGCATCGCTGTGGATATAGTCGTACTCGGCTTTGGAAAGCCTCTTTTGCTTAGCTGGGATTTCGTAAAAGATGAACCAGAAAATAAGCCAGATCAGTCCTATGGCACCGGTAATTATAAAGGCCTCCTGCCAGCCCCATTTTACAGCGATCCAGGGTACGGCAATTGGCGCCAAAATCGCACCCACGTTTGTTCCGGAGTTGAAAATACCTGTTGCCAGGGCACGCTCCTTTTTTGGAAACCATTCGGCAACTGCCTTGATGGCGGCTGGAAAGTTTCCCGCTTCGCTTAAGCCGAGAGCAGCACGTGCTACTCCGAAGCCAAAGGTGGTTTTAGCAAAGGCATGAGCGATGGCCGCAAAACTCCATACGGTCAGGGATAATGCATATCCCATCTTGGTCCCGATTTTGTCTATAATCCTTCCAAAACCCAACAGACCTATAGCATAGGCTAACTGGAAGGCAATTACAATGCTTGAGTAGTCTGTTTCCGTCCAGCTGAACTCCTTTTCAAGAATCGGCTTTAACAAACTTATTACCTGCCTGTCGAGATAATTGATTGTTGTTGCAAAAAACACCAGTGTGCATATTGTCCATCTGTATTTGCCAATCTTTTCATTAACCTGATTTAAATGCTCCATAGTTTGTTGGTTTTGGGTTTTTATTTTCGGATTTTATGATACAAGGATACTAAAGCTGCAACTTTTTCTTTCAGTTGACTCCAGTCTTTGTTTTTAAGAATTTCAGGGGTTATAAGGTTCGATCCCATCCCAACGCAATAAACTCCTGCGTCAAACCAGGTTTTCAAACTCTCTTCCGTGGGCTCAACCCCTCCGGTTGGCATAATGTTGGTCCAAGGCTGCGGGCCCCGAACGGTTTTCACAAACTCCGGGCCGCCAACCGATGGAGCAGGGAATATCTTTACCACCTCGGCCCCAAGCTCTTCGGCGCGGGAAATCTCGCTGACGGAGCCGCAACCGGGCGACCAGAGTATCTTCCTCCGGTTGCACACCAATGCGATTTCTTCCTTGAGCACAGGCGAAACTATAAAGTTTGAGCCCAGCTGAATATACAGGGATGCGGTTCCGGCATCTACTACCGAGCCGGTACCCATTATCATTTCTGGCATCTCCTTAATTGCATATTTATTGAGTTCCGAGAATAGCTCATGTGCAAAATCCCCACGGTTGGTGAATTCAAAAAGCCTCAGCCCACCTTCATAACAGGCTTTTATTACCGAACGGCAAACTTCAAGGTCCGGATGGTAAAATACTGGAATTATGCCGGATTCCTTCATTTGCAATGCTACTTGTATTCTTGTATATCTTGACATTTTTGGTGTTTTAAGTTTAGAACCCTGCAGGAAATACCGGGCTACATTTTAACCTTTTGTATTTGAATCGGATAGTCGAACTTAAGCGCATCTTCCTTAAGCAAATTCAAAAAGCCCTCGGCCTTCTCAAACTCCTGATTACCCAATGCCCAACCTGCATAAAAGAAAAACTTTGTCTCTGCCTGCATACTTGCATAATAGGTCTCAGTGATTCCTTCTCCGGTTTTTGGGGCCTCTGCATGACTTATGAAATGCTCCCGGGGGATTAGTAATGCCATTCCTAAAACCGATTTATCCTCCGACTGAATGGAATGGCTCGCGAGAAACACATGATTATCCAGACTGTTAATGAAAATCAGACTATCAGCATATTTATTAACGAATCCCGAGATTAGCCGATACGAGTCATCAGGAAAATCAGCAAAAACAGAACTTTCATAGCAGTACTTCCCTGAGGTAATGCTTATGTAGTGCGTAATATCCAAACTGTCGCTACCTGCAACCCAATTCTTGAAATGAAGTGCGAATTCGGTCTTCAGCGGGCCTTCGTAAAACCTTTCAAACCCACTCTCGCCATTATCACCTATTCGGTATAGCTTACCGTCCTTCTCCATCCCGATGGCCCCCGCACCCAGTGAATTCGAAACTTTCAGAATATCCATCCCCCAATTGCTCATAAGGTGATAACTGTACACTCCAATACCAATAGTGTCAAGAACCATGAGAGGTTTGATTTTCCCGAAAATATCCATGCCATTTCTAAGGTCAAAGTAGTTACGGAACCCGACCTTGTCATTTTCCCAGCCCGGACCTTCCATTTGAAGTACCTTCGAAGTTACGCCCGTCTGATTCGACTGCACCCGGTTCATTGAATCAAGTTCCTTCCCCGTCTCATTGATCAGTGCGAAATGAAGGTTCGTTTTTTCCTTGAACTTTGGGAAGCCATCCGCGGGTACGAACATTACATCTATATCCTTATACCCTCCTGCAGGAATCGATACCTCTACAAGAATCTCTTCCGGAGTCCCATCCTTGTTCAAATCGATGTTTTGCGAAACTAGAGTGTCTGAACCCTGCAGAAACAAGGGGAGCATACCTTTAGGCAGATCGCCTATCTTGTTGCTCAGATCATTGCAGTTGATCGTTACGACTTCGTTGTTCCTGTCAATCTGCAACGGATTCAGAAACCTGAGGATTCGGGTTTCTTTTTGGTTGCACGACGATAAAGCTGCTGAGAAGGCAAGCAAATACACAGCTTTTCTTATGATGTTTTTTTCCATGTTGTATTATTATTCGTTCGAAGGTTTACCTATTGTGGCAAGAATTCCGCCGTCCACATAAAGGACTATTCCATTTACAAAGTCTGAAGCCTGGGACGACAGGAAAATTGCGGCTCCGGCAAGGTCTGAGGGATCGCCCCAGCGGCCTGCTGGTGTGCGACTCAATATAAATTCGTTAAAGGGATGGCCATCAACCCGGATAGGCGCGGTTTGCGAGGTGGCAAAGTATCCCGGCCCAATTCCATTGGCCTGGATATTGAATTTAGCCCATTCCGTTGCCATGCTTTTTGTAAGCATCTTAAGCCCCCCTTTTGCTGAAGCATAGGCCGAAACGGTATCCCTTCCCAACTCGCTCATCATGGAACACATGTTGATGATTTTTCCGTGCCCGCGAAGAATCATTCCGGGAACAATAACCTTGGCCATGATGAAGGGAGCAACCAGATCCACCTCTAGAACATCCTTAAACTCCTGAACCTGCATCTCTACAATGGGAATCCTTTTGATGATTCCTGCATTATTAACAAGAATGTCGATCGGTGCTACTTCATTCTCAATTTTCTTAATGGCTTCCAACACTTGCACCTCATCGGTAACATTGAAATTATAAGTATGCACATTTATTCCGGCCCTTGCGTACTCCTCTTTTGCCGTTACCAGCTTTTCGGGGGAGTAGTCATTGATAACGATTGTGGCTCCTGCATTGGCAAGCCCCGTTGCAATGGCCATCCCCAAACCGTGCGTCCCACCGGTTACAAGGGCTGTCTTGCCTGTTAAATCGAATAGTTTTATTGACATATGTTGAATTTAGAATTTAGAGTTTAGAATTTAGAAGGTAGAATTTTAGAGTTTAGAATTTAGAAAGTGGAATTTAGATTTAGCGACAGATCCCTTATTAACCAGAAGCGTTAATTCTACCTTCTGAATTCTTCCTTCTTCCTTCTACTTTCTTCCTTCTGCCTTCTACCTTATATTATCCGGTTTCACCGCATCCATATCCCCATAGTCCATATTCTCTCCGGCCATCCCCCAGATAAAACAGTAATTGGATGTGCCTGCAGCCGAATGGATCGACCAGGGAGGGGAGATAACGGCTTCTTCGTTTGTCATCCAGATATGACGGGTCTCGGAGGGCTCTCCCATGAAATGGCAAATAGCCTGTCCCTCCGGAACTTCAAAATAAAAATAAGCTTCCATCCGTCGGTTGTGCACGTGAGGAGGCATGGTATTCCACACGCTTCCCGTTTTGAGTTCGGTCATGCCCATTTGCAATTGACAGGTCCCAACCACGGAGTTAACCAACAATTTGTTGATTTTTCGTGCATTGGAGGTTTCAAGGGAGCCTAATTCAACCACTTCGGCGTTTTCCAAAGTAACGAGTTTATCAGGGTACTTTTTGTGGGCAGGTGCTGAGTTGAAATAAAAATGTGCCGGATTGGATGGATCTGAAGAGCTGAAAAAGAGGGCTTTTGTTCCCGAACCCAGGTAAAGCGCTTCTTTGTATTTTAAGGTATATGCGGTTCCATCGGCAGTAATAAGCCCGGTACCTCCAACATTAATGATACCCAGTTCCCTGCGGTCGAGAAAATGCAGCGATTTTAAGGGGTCGATTGTGGTCAGTTCAAGCGGAGTTTTCGTTGGTACTGCGCCCCCAACAATCAGGCGGTCATTAAACGAATAAACCATATTGATCTCATTGGCTTTCATAATATTCCCAGCCAGAAATTCCTTGCGGATCCTCTCCGTATCGTAATGCTTGGCATCTGAAGGGTGATTGGAATAGCGGATTTCGTAGTTTATTGACATGATTTTGCGTATTATGTTTTTCGTAAGGATGATTTGCGGATAAGAAGCCGGGGCTTCAGTACAATTGTATACGGTTCAGAACCGACTCTCTCTTCGGATTCTTTATCCAGGAAAAGCTGTGCCAGAGTTTTTCCCATTTCGATGCTGTTCTGATCAACGCTTGTAATCGGAGGGTCGAACAATTCGGTGAAGGGTTCATTTGCAAAGCCGGCAATACCCAAATCCCCCGGTGTGGAAACCCCTTTTTTTTTCGCGGCCAACAAGGCACCCAGCGCTGAAAAATCGCTTGATGAGAAAATCGCATCGGGAACATCTTTTCCGGCAAGTAACGATAAGCAAGCTTCGTAGCCTTTTTCCCGATCAAGAACATCCTGTAGTATAAGCCCGGAAGTGACTTCAAGCCCTGAATCCTTGAGGGCTTCAAGGTAACCTCGTTTGCGGTTGCGATATACATTGATGTGCTCAGGGCCGGAGAAATGTGCTATTTTCCGGTAGCCTTGCTCAACAAGATGTTTTACGGTCTGGTAAGCTCCTTCAAAATCGTCCAAAACTATGCGGTCAACTGGAAGTTCTTCATCCACCCTGTCAAACATCATCAGCCTGACTCCACGACTCAGACAGTTTTTGAGATGCTCGGAGTTTGTAGAACCTGTTGCCATCGATATAAAAATCCCGTCAACACGAAGATTCATGAGGGTTTTAAGATTCTCAATTTCTTTCTCGTGCGATTCGTCACTTTGGCAAATCATCAGGTTGTATCCCGAGAGATTCAAAACCTCCTCGATCCCTCCTATGACATTTGAAAAGAAGTGACGGTTGATACGGGGAATGATGAGTCCTACGGTTTTGGTCTTCCCCCTTCTGAGTGAGGAAGCCATTACGTTAGGATGATAGCCTTTTTCATGGGCCAGATTGGCAACTGCTTCACGAGTCTTCAGACTTATACGCGGATTGCCACTCAGCGCGCGCGACACAGTAGAGGATGAGATGCCGAGCATCCTTGCAATATCATGAATTGTGATGTTGTTTTTTTTCATCCTGTAAAAAAATACAATCGATTGCGCAAATATTGAAATTAAAACTTTAAGATCAAAATAATGTCTTTGAAAACATTGGAAATCAAAAACCGAAATATTCTTTTGCGTTAAAATAACTTATATCCTGCACGGTTTTTCCTAACAGCTTCATATCGTTGGGCAATTCCCCGTTTTCAACATCCTTTCCAACCAAATTGCAGAGAATCCGCCGAAAATATTCGTGTCGCGGAAATGACATAAAACTCCTGGAATCGGTTAGCATTCCCACGAAACGGCTCAATAAGCCCAGGCTCGACAAGGCATTCATCTGCTTTTCCATACCGTCTTTCTGATCCAGAAACCACCAGCCTGAGCCAAATTGCATTTTGCCGGCAGTAATTCCGTCGTTAAAATTCCCGACCATGGTGGCGATAAGTTCGTTGTCGCGGGGATTTAAGTTATAAACTATCGTTTTGGTCAGCTTATCTTCGCTGGCAAGCCGGCTTAAAAATTTGGACATCGGGCGCGCAACCTCAAAATCGCCGATGGAATCATATCCTTTATCCGGACCCAGCAGTTTGAACATTTTACCATTATTGTTCCGAAGAGCACCAATGTGAAATTGCTGTGTCCAGCCAAGTTCGTGTTCCATTGCTGACAGTTCATATAGAAGGGCGGATTTCAGAACCAGAAGTTCCTTGTGCTCGAGGTTTTTGCCTGATCTGACTTTGGCGAATATCCTTTTCGTTTCGTCAGCACTGAAGTCTTCCGCATAAAAGGTCTCCAGGCCGTGATCGGACAGTCTGCATCCCATGGAATTAAAGAAGGCCTGTCTTTTGCGAAGCGCTAGTATTAGATCAGTGTAGTTCAGTATTTCTATCCCCGACACTTCCGACAACCTGTCGATATAGGCATTGTATATCTCAGGGTTCTCCGCTCCCATAGATTTGTCGGGCCTCCAGGTTGGAAGCACCTTGGTAAGCAAATGTCCCGATTTTATTCTGGCGTGGTTTTCAAGGGAGTCAATCGGGTCGTCGGTTGTACACACCACTTCCACATTCATTTTCTTCAGCAGGCTCTGAACGCTGTATTCTTTCGTGTTGAGTTTTTGATTGGCATCTTTGTAAATGCGGTCTGCGCTGGAGGGATCCAAAACAGCTGTAATATCAAAGTATCTCTTAAGTTCGAGATGAGTCCAGTGATACAGAGGGTTTCTCAAGGTGTACGGAACTGTTTCGGCCCATTTGATAAACTTCTGTTCGTCGGGAGCGGTGCCGGTGCAGAATGCCTCCGGAACACCATTTGCACGCATTGCACGCCATTTGTAATGATCCCCCTCCAGCCAGATTTTGGTAAGATTGGCAAATTGCTTGTCGTCTGCGATCTCATCCGGTCCCAAATGACTGTGATAGTCGATAATGGGCAGATCCTTTGCAAATTCGTGATACAACGTTTCTGCCGTTTTGGTTTGCAGCAGAAAATTCTCATCCATAAATTGTTTCATATCCTGTCTTTTTAAATTTGTCACGTCATCACCCCGTCACTCCGTCACGTCATCACGCCGTCACCCCATCACGTCATCACCCCGTCACACCAAACAACCTTCCAAAATGCCTCCCGTAAATATTTTCGGTAACCTGCTCTCCGACGATCCTTGCGTTTTGATTTATCAGGCTGATGTATATGTTGCTGTACTCCGCGGCAATTTTATATCCTACGTGTATAAGCTGTCTGAACGAGGGATTGTACAGCGAATGACCCGGTATGTGCCGCAGGCTGTCGGCAAAATGCTCCCCGCTCCAGGTCTCAACTTCTGAAGGCAATGGGAGACTGGATTCCTTTATGTCTATTACGGTAGAGTAGGGGGCGCATAGCTCTTCCCGCCTCTCATAGGCTTTTGCGTAAATCGATTTTGCAAGCGAAAGAGCCTCCGGTCCTGAAAGTGCCAGCCCGATCATCTCTTCGAGCCAGGTTGTACCAGCCGTTTTGATGTGGATCCCCTTATCGTGTTTCCTGATGAGATCTGCAATCACCGGGTAAATCGAAAACTTGTCGCTCCCTGAATGCACGCTAAGCTTTAAATTTTCGGGCAAACCGAACTCCTTTACGGCAAAATCGATAACCAGCAAATCTTGCTCGAATTCCTTTCCGAACCGTTCAACGTCTCCTTCGTAATCCACACCTTTATTAAAGCGACCTGTGAATTTAGGAGCGATGGTCTGTACAGGAACACCGAGTTTGCCCAGCGAGGATAGGATGAAGAACAACTCAACAGGATTCTGCGCTTCATCAACTTCATCCATGGAAACTTCGGTTATGAAATTACCTTCCCCCTTTTTTGAGGCAATATGCATATAAATTTTTGAGGCTTCCTGTGTTGCATAAAGAAATTTATCGGCTATTTCTTTAAGCAATTCCGGGCTCACGTGAAACGGTTTTTCTATGCCCGGGATTTTCAAATCGCCCTGATATTTCGAATTGTCTCTTAAAAATTGGTTCACAGACTCAGCCACAGATGATTTGCCAATGTAATCGGCTACATCAATGGTAAAGAAGTCGGCGTGATCAACAAACCGGTCAACATTACCCAGATTAATATGATCCGCATCCACAAAATAACTTCCTTTCCAGTCAGTCTCTCTAACGGCAACATCGGCCTCATGTCGTGTGTCAGCCGGATCGGAATGAATAATCTGGTGCTCCCGGTTTGATTTGTTCCACACGGGAGTTACCTCAATACCTGCCTTTGCGGCCATTAGAAAAGCATCTAACTGTGCCTTGCCCTGCTGTGCAAACCGATCCCCTATGCCAAATGAATACTTGCTTAGATTTTGCATTTTTATTGATTTTCCTATGTTTTTCTTTACTAAAGCACTGTCACTCCATCACTCAGTTAAGGTTAAGGTTAAGTGCCCGTCACCCCGTCACGTCATCACCCCATCACCCCATCACGTCATCACCCCATCACGTCATCACGTCATCACGTCATCACCCCGTCGCGAATAAAAAAAACCCGTGTTCGAACACGAATATTTTGTAAAAATAGTTTTATTTATGAATATTTGTATAGTTTTGTCGAAAATATTTCTCGCCTGCCTATTGGCTGGTATTTATACAAACAGTATTTTGAGCGTAAGAATAAAAGATATAGCCAAACTGGCCGGCGTTTCTTCGGGAACTGTTGATCGCGTGATACATAACCGCGGTGAGGTCTCTGAGGAAACCCGTAAAAAAGTGCAGTCTATTCTCAATAAATCCGATTACCACCCCGACATTGTAGCCCGGGCTCTGACTTCGAAAAAAACATATCTCTTCTCTGTTATAATGCCCGTGTCCGCCGACGGAACCGACTTTTGGAACGCACCAAACGGAGGAATCGATCGGGCAATTCAGGAGGTCGATCGATTTAACGTGAAGATCAAAAGGTACCTGTTCAACCAGTTTGATCGTGACTCTTTCGCGGCAAAGGCTTTTGACCTTTTGGCTGACCACCCTGACGGGATTCTTTTTGCTCCGGTCTTCCTCGACGACAGCCTTAAGTTCATCCGCGAATGCCAGCTGCGAAAGATCCCTGTGGCACTGTTTAACTCCAATATCGAGGAGGCCGGGGTAAACAGCTATATTGGTCAGGATGCTGAGCAGAGTGGTTATCTGGCAGGACGATTGCTGCATTTTGGACTTAAAACCCCGGCAGATGTTCTGATTATCAACCTGGCTGCCCGGAAAGACAACTATAATCACGTCATACTAAGGGAAAACGGTTTCCGGAAATACTTCGAAGAGCACCCCGATCCGGGAATCCGGCTCCATACCGTCGACACAAACCACACCGCCGTTGAAAAACTGGTGGAGGAATTGGACCGTTCATTTGCCCAACTCCAGGTAAAAGGGATTTTCGTCAGCAATTCACGTGTATATAAAGTTGCGGGATATCTTAAATCGAACAATATTATGGGAGTTCACCTCCTTGGCTACGATTTGTTGCCTGCAAACGTTGCTGCCCTAAAAGAGGGTTTTATCACATTTCTGATCAGTCAGCGTTCTGCCGAACAAGCCTATAAGGGGATTATGACATTGTTTAACCTTATTGTGCTGAGGAATAGTGTAGACCCGGTTCAGCATATGCCCATCGAAATTATTAACAAGGATAATATTGATTATTACGATAATAAATACAAATTATAACTATGGCTAACAACACATTTTCTGATCTGCAAGGCAAAGTATGCGTGATTACCGGTGGCGGTGGCGTTATTGGTACTGCAATAGCCGAGGCTCTTTCCTCAGCGGGGGTTAAAATCGCTATTCTCGACATACGTGAAGAGGTTGCTGTGGCACTCGCTGAAAGTTTAAGCTCACGCTTTAATAATGCTTGTGCCGGACTCGCCTGTAATGTTCTTGATAAGGATTCTCTGATAGCAGCATCCTCGAAAATCGAAACACTTCTTGGACCGGTCGATATCCTCATTAATGGTGCAGGAGGCAACTCCCCCGATGCAACAACCAAACAGGAAGAGGTAAATGCATCCAATATGGATAAACTCGACGAAACATTCTTTGGCTTGAAGATGGACGGCTTTCAAAAAGTATTTAACCTGAACTTTATCGGTACGGTTCTGCCTTCGATGGTCTTCGGAGAAAGTATGGTGAAAAGGGGGAAAGGAACGATTTTGAATATTTCTTCCATGAACGCTTACAAAGCCCTCACGAAAATCCCTGCCTATTCAGCCGCTAAAGCCTCTGTCAATAATTTCACCGAATGGCTGGCTGTACACTTTGCCAAAACAGGGGTTCGGGTAAATGCAATTGCACCGGGCTTTTTTCTTACCAACCAAAACAGGTTTCTTCTTACAGATGAAAAAACCGGCAAGCTCACTGCCCGCGGCAACAAAATTATTGCCAGCACACCCATGGGGAAATTCGGCGAGCCCGAAGATCTGCAGGGGGCCGTGTTGTTCCTGGTGTCCGACATCTCAAAGTTCGTTACCGGCATTTGTATCCCGGTCGATGGAGGATACAGTGCATATGGGGGTGTATAGCTTTTATTTTTGTTTTCCGACACATTTGTAACTTGCGTTCACTCCAGATTTATTGGTAAATGATTAAAACCTTTGCTTATGACAATCCGTCATCAATTTTTTCCGGAAAATAAATTGTTTGTGCAGAAATACTCAGGCGATTGGTCTGTTGATGATTATGCGGGATTTGTGTATCAGCAATTTGAAGAGAAAAAAATTGAAGGATTAGTGAAAGTTTTTACCGACTTACGATCCGTGACGAACCTTGTGGAAGCTTTTAAGAGTCTGACCAAGTTACAGGAGATCAGGAAAACGTTTTTGTCAGAGAATTTCCTTAATGTACAGTTGGTGGATAAGCCTTCGTCAACTGCCATTATTCACCTTTATCAGGAGGGTCTTTCGGAAAACAATAAATACTACTATTGCTCCACTGTAATACAAGCATTGAAAATCTTACAATTGTCTGAATCCATAAGTGAAATTGAGATGGAAGACCGACTCATGAATCTTAAGTTCCAATATTAAACGAAGAAGTAACGAATAGTAAAGGATATGCAAAAAAAACCAAAAAACGTAATTGTGGCGCAGTCCGGAGGCCCATCCCCGGTTATAAACAGCTCTCTAAGGGGCATTATCGACACCTGCAAAATGTTTCCGGAAACCTTTGGAAAGGTTTATGCCGGCTGGCATGGAATCGAGGGAGTGCTGAAGGAAGAGCTGCTCGACCTTACAGCCCAGGATGAGGAGGAGATAGCGCTGCTTCGCGTCACCCCCGCCGCCGGATCCATCGGCACCTGCAGATACAAGCTCAAAAACCACCAGGAGAAGGACTTCGCCCGCATCATGGAGGTATTCCGGGCTCACGATATCGGATATTTCTTTTATATCGGGGGAAACGACTCCCAGCACACAGCTTTCAAGGTCAGTGAAATGGCCCGCACTAAGGGATTGGATATTATTGCCGTCGGTGTGCCTAAAACAATTGATAACGATGTGGGCGACAGCGAATTCAAACTTATCGACCACACCCCTGGTTACGGAAGCGTGGCTCGTTACTGGTCGCACATCATCCAGAACGCCAACGAGGAAAACATGGGTTCATCCCCCGCAGATCCCGTTCTCGTAATTCAGGCCATGGGCCGCAAAATCGGCTATATTCCTGCTGCTTCGAGACTCGCAGATCCCAAAAGGGAAATACCTCTGCAGATTTATCTTACCGAGTCGAATGTTACTCTGGCTGAAATGACCGATAATGTAAATGACCAGCTCAAACGCGACGGACGCTGTATCGTGGTTGTTTCCGAGGGTTTCGACGTCGGGGAAATCGGTGAGGTGAAGGACTCCTTTGGTCATACCTCCTTCGGCTCGAGCAAACTATCGGTTTATCAGTCGGTTGTTAACCACCTTAATGCCGTTGGACTCAAAGCTCAGGGCTCGGCCCGCGGACAGGTGATGGGCACGGATCAGCGCGATGCAATAATCTATGCATCAACCGTCGATTTGGACGAAGCCTACAAAGTAGGGCAAAAAGCCGTAGATATCGCTGTCAACGACGGAAACGGCTGGATGGCTACCATCCTCCGCTCACCGGGATTCATCTATAACGTCTACTACGATAAAGTACCTCTCGAAAAAGTGGCGCTTTCAGAACGTAGTTTTCCCGAGAAATGGTTAACCCCCTCCCGGATCGATGTTACCGATGATTTCCTGAACTACGTGCGACCATTAATCGGCGAGGACTGGGTAAGCGTTCCTCTTATCAACGGCCGCCAGCGCTTTACACAATTTAAACCGATTTTCGCCGACAAGAAGCTTGGCAACTATGTGCCGGAAGGGAAATAGTAAGGACGGGGTGGCGTGACGACGTGATGACGTAATGGTGTGACGACGTGAGGACTTTACCCCGTCACCTCGTCACCTCGTCACCCCGTCACCTCGTCACCTCGTCACCTCGTCACCTCGTCACCCAAAACCCAAAACCCAAAAACATAACCTATGAACAACCCCCAGGACATCCTTCGCAACCTCCAACCCACAAAAGAATTCTTTATCGGAATTGATTCCGATGGCTGCGCTTTCGACACAATGGAGATCAAACAAAAAGAATGCTTCTGCCCAAATGTAATCCGGTATTTCGAATTGCAGAAAATATCCAAATATGCCCGCGAAACATGGGAGTTTGTGAACCTGTACTCAAAAAATCGTGGTGTCAACCGTTTTCTTGCACTTACCGAAACCATGAGGCTTCTTTCCGAACGGCCTGAAGTGGCAGCCCGTGGAATGGAAATCCCGGACATGACAGCTCTGATTGACTGGACGAAGGCCGAAAGCAAGCTGGGAAACCCGGCATTGGAAAAGTTTGAAAAACAAGCGAACAATGCCCTTATCTCGCTTACCTACGAATGGTCGGTAAAAGTCAACAAAGATATCGGAGAAATGGTATACGGAATGCCCCCTTTCCCTTTTGTGCAGGATTCGCTTGAGCTGCTCAACAAAAAAGCCGATGCTCTTGTCGTTTCCCAAACGCCGCTCGAAGCACTCGAGCGCGAATGGAAAGAAAACCATATCGACCACCTGGTACGCATGATTGCCGGTCAGGAATACGGCACTAAAACCGAACATCTCGCCTTAGCTGCAAAAAACAAATACCCGGATCACAAAATCCTTATGATAGGCGATGCCCCCGGAGATTTTAAGGCAGCCCGCTCCAACGGCGTTTTGTTTTTCCCAATTAACCCGGGACACGAAGAGGTTTCCTGGGAACGTTTTTATAAAGAGGGATTGAACCGTTTCTTTGCCGGAACATTTGCCGGTGACTACGAAAAAGCTTTAATCAGTGAATTCGATAATTATTTACCGGAAAAACCTATTTGGAAAAGGTAGAACGTAGAAGGAAGGTAGAACTCCAAACTCCAAACTCCAAACTCCAACCCCCCTTATGCTATACTATTCCCAAGGCTCAACAACAACCGACCTGTCGCACGAAGACTTGAAAAATGCACTTTTCGAGGCATTGGCTAAACTTGGTTCCCGGTCCAAAGTACTTGCAATCCCTCCCGATTACACCCGTTTTCACAGCAGGGCAGGGGAGCTCACGGAAATGGCATGGCAGTATTATGGTGAAAAAATGAAGGATATCCTGCCGGCTTTGGGAACGCATACCCCTATGAAACCGGCCGATA
>CAMAZH010000080.1 GCA_945863035.1 Chitinophaga pinensis
CATGGGCTTTTTTTTATGCGTGCTTGTATTACAAGCATTTCCTCACTTTGGTCATATAATAAGCAGAATTCCTTCGAGTCCATCGCCCTTATTGTTGAGGATACCAGCCGCATCAACAATAAGAGTGTTTTGACTATTATTATGCTTTAAATATTCTTACCCCCCATTTTTTATGGGGGGTGCATTATTAATTTATATATTTTTTTATATTTTATATTCATTTTAATAGGGTGTATTAAAATTATATATATTTTTGTACCGAAACAAATTTGTTATAAACCTTTAAAATTGATGACCATGAAGACAAAACTTTATTCAGGAGCCCTACTGGTTCTTTTAATGACAGTATTTTCCGCAGCACCTCTTAATGCTCAGGAAGAGGAAAAGGAATCTCCATTTTCCGCAGGTGCAGATATTGTTAGTTCATATGTATGGAGAGGAAGCAAAATTGGGAGTGGTCCAAATATCCAACCTTCTTTAAAATATTCGACAGGCGGTTTAACCTTGGGGGCTTGGGGATCTTATAGTTTTCACCAGTTCGGTGATTTTGCCGAAACCGATCTTTACGCATCCTACGCTTTCGACTTTGGTTTGAGCCTCGGGGTAACGGATTACTACTATCAGGGTTTTCCGATGTTTAGTTATTCAGGGGATACAGCAAGCCATGCCTTTGAAATAAACGTTGGGTATGCTTTGGAGAGCTTATCGATAGCCGCAAACTATATTGTTAATGATGCTTCCATGGGAGGTCCGGCAAACAAGCCCGGTGGTGGCGATCTTTATTTTGAAGTAAACTATGCATTTGAAAACTTCGGAGTGTTTGTCGGTGCAGGTAACGGATGGCACACCACCTATGAAGACAATGGTGATGACGTCTTCGCAGTATGCAACATAGGTATAAAAACCAGCAAGGAGATTGTCTTTTCCGACTCTTTTTCCTTACCCGTATTTGGAGCGCTTATGGTTAATCCCGACAAAGAAGAATTAAACCTGGTTGTTGGATTCAGCTTTTAGCAAAAAGGTATTAAGACATTTTATGAACTGAGTTAACTAATACAGGAATATCATGAAAAAAATCGAAGCAATTATTCGCAAGACCAAATTCGACGAGGTAAAAGAGGCCTTGAACAAAGCGGGCATAGAGTTTTTCTCCTTCTGGGAAGTCAGAGGAATCGGAAAAGCTCATGAAGAGCGCATCTATCGTGGGGTTGCCTACGACACAAGTACAATTGAGCGTATTTTGATATCAATCTATTGTCGTGAAAAATTCGTGAAACCGACCATCGATGCAATTCTCAATGCTGCTGCAACCGGCGAGATCGGTGATGGCAAGATATTCATATCGGATATTGCAGACGCTTATAGGATCCGCACCGGTGAAGAAGGTGATAAGGCCTTGTATATTGAAGGAGGCGAGTAATAATTATATAAAAAACGGAAATCATGACAGATACATTAATCATAGCCGATAAAATCGGCACGTTTGAGACAGCGCTCGCTGAATATGCCTTTTCCCTGAATACAGTTTGGGTGTTGGTTGCAGCCGTACTGGTATTCTTTATGCAAGCCGGTTTCGCTCTTGTGGAAGCAGGTTTCACCCGCTCCAAAAACACAACAAACATCCTCTTTAAGAACCTGATGGACTTTACTTTGGGAACCATCACTTTCTGGGCATTAGGATTCGGGATTATGTTTGGAAGCAGCAATGGTTTTATTGGTACAATTGATCTTTTCAGCACTGGCTCTTACAGAACTGATATGCCGGATATGGCTTTTCTTATTTTCCAGACCGTTTTCGCAGCTACAGCGGCAACAATTGTTTCGGGAGCAATGGCTGAACGCACCAAATTTAATGCTTATCTTATTTTCAGTGCAGTAATTTCCATGATTATTTATCCTATCTCCGGCCATTGGGCATGGGGAGGCGGATGGTTGAGTCAGCTTGCTGTCCCCTTCCACGATTTCGCAGGTTCTTCAGTAGTTCATTTGGTTGGGGGTTCTGCTGCTTTAGTTGGGGCTGCTGTTTTAGGCCCCCGAATCGGCAAATATGGCAAGAATGGAGAAGTTAAAGCAATCCCCGGACACAGCATTACTCTGGCAACCTTTGGAGTATTTGTTCTTTGGCTTGGATGGTTTGGTTTTAACCCCGGATCCCAACTCGCTGCAACAGGCGTAGCCAATGCAAAAGCAATTTCCCTTATTTTTGTAACAACAAATATTGCTGCCGCTGGGGGCTCTCTGGCTACAATGCTCTATATCTGGCTCAAATATAAAAAGCCAACCTTAAGCATGACCCTTAACGGTGCCCTGGCAGGTTTGGTCGCCATTACTGCCGGATGTGATGCGGTTTCACCCGGAGGCGCTTTTATCATAGGTCTTATGGCAGGTGTTTTGGTAGTAATCTCGGTAGAATTCTTCGACCGTGTCGTGAAAATCGATGATCCCGTGGGTGCAATATCGGTACATGGAGTAAACGGTGCTTTTGGAACTTTAATGGTAGGATTTTTCTCAACAAGTCAGGGACTATTCTACGGTCAAGGCGCTGCTCTCTTGAAAACACAGGCAATTGGAGTAGCGGCTATTGCAGGATGGGCAATTGCTGCAAGCTTGGTTCTTTTCCTTGGTCTTAAGTATTTTAACGGTCTGCGCGTTGAAAAACGAATTGAAGAAGAAGGTCTGGATATCTACGAACACGGCGAAAGTGCTTACAACAGCTAATAATTTCGGCTAACCCTTGTTTTTATATGTTCAAGCCGCTCCAGAGAAATCCGGGGCGGCTTTTTTTTTGAAGAAAGATATAAATATTGTCCGGTAAAGATGATAAAGAAAAAATGTTGAAATGCTCTTTTAATTCACGCCTGTAGCTTTTGTGATATCAAAATGCAAAAATAAAGTCTTTCCTTCCATAGCTTCAGTTTTGATAGAATTTTCGCCAACCGAAAAATGTGCATTATCAATTTGTAAATCAGTCCAAACAGTGTCTGAAAGGTTAAATTCATATGAATCATCATTAATCCGAATACTGAAAGAAGAACCGGGCACTTCACTTTTTGCCCTTACTGTCACTATAGCTTCAAAATCCTCAAGTGAAGCCATTGTATAACGGGTCCATTCTCCCCCTGCTAAAAGAACAGCTTGCTGAGACGCTCTGGTTTTGTGGTCTGTATTATTTAGCAAAACAGTTTTAACAGGCTCATTGCTCCTGTAATACGCTGCTTTTACTGTGTCATTAACCAAATACGAGATACCCGAACCATCATGACCATAATTCACAGCATAAATTTTTGCAGGAACCTGGCAGAGCATCGCCTGAGTAATATGTTCAAGAAATTCGCAATTTTCCACCTTAATATTTTCCAGCAGCTGTGTGAACACCTTTTCGGCTGAATCGCGGTCAAACTTCATTCCGTCCCTACTATACTGAATGATTCTGTCATAACCTTCTGGAGGCTTAATGGAATATACGACCTGACGGTTATCGATTTTTTTCCATGGCCAATACGCCCATCCAATATTGTTTTTCTCGAAATACTGAGTTGTTGCAAAGTAAATTGAAGGGTTCTTCTCCCCTGTCTCGCCAACCCAAACCGGGGCATTCAAACGCTCCCTATGCTCAAGGAAATAGCTGATATCATTCAGGTTATCGGGATTGCTCCAACAGTAATAATGAAATTGATATACAAGGTTATCATCGAAAGGTTTTGTAAATATCGACCAGTCGTTCGACCAGTTAACTCCCTCGAGAAAAATCATATGCTTTTTGTCGATTTTACGGATTTCAGCGGTCAACCTTTTATACATGGGCTCTACCATATGACCGTATTTGCCTGCGGCCCCGGTGCGCTCGGGCAATGGCTCGTTGAGCAGATCGTAACCGGCAACCACAGGGCTGCCTTTGTAGCGCTCCACTAGTTTGATCCATAGACGGGTCAGGCGGTGCTCGAAAACGGGATCCATGAACAACTCAGGTTCATTATTCGGGCTATCGTCGATATTCTGACCGGTTTGGCCTCCCGGGGCACCATGCATATCCAGAATCACATAGAGATTGTGCTTCCCGCACCAGAAAATCAAACTGTCAAGAAGCGCAAAGTTCTCTTCGATAAACACAGCAGTATCCCCTTCGGTTAGAAAAACCCGTGCGTTAAGTGCAGGCCTTACAGAGTTGAATCCCAACTCTTTCATTCGTTTAATGTCGGCTTCAGTGATATAGTTCTGTCGAAACTCCTTCCAGAAATTCTCAGCAAATTCAGGAGAAGTGAGATCTTCAACAATTTTCTCGATTTTCCGGGGCCGGTCACCGTTCTCACCAAAGTGCCACATGTACCCTTCGGGAAGGAGCCAGTTCCCAAGCCCTACTCCGCGCAACAGAATAGTATCATTCTGCTCGTTGACCATATATTGGCCGCTTGTACGAAGGAATGTCAGGCTTGTTTTAGTTCCTTTGTTTGGTGAGCACGATGCGAGAAAGATAATTGGAATGAGGAGTAAAGAATAAACTCGTTTCATGATAATTTTAAATTTGTTTCATTTCTATAAACTGACAAGCTTAAAGGCCCTCCGTACAGATTTCAAATCGTGGTTCTTTTGAAATCGAATTAAAAAGAATAAATATTTAGTTGTTTTAAACCAAATTTCCTAATACTCGTCAACCTGAATTAATATCTCTCTTATTAGCCTCTCACTTATCCACACATCTTTCTCTGGTAATTCGTAAAGTAAAGGTTTCAACCTCGAAACTATACCTTGCTGCTTAGCCTTAATTAAAATGCCAATTGTGCCCGTCACTTTTAAATCTGCATGTTTTGCATGAAAACGGGCGATTTTTTCATCAATTATTATCAAATCTGCATGAAGTTCTGCCGCAAGAATTATTGCTTCAGCTTCACCAGCATCTAAATCAATAAAATATTTCAGTGCATTTCCTTCATGGATGTTAACTATATTAATCCAGCCAATTTTTGTCAGATCTTGATAGTAGATTTTGCTTTTGCCTGCCTCAATCTCTTGATATACTGCAAATGGTGTTGAAACTTCGGAGTACAATTCTCTTAAAATATCCAGTCGTGATAATTTAGCAACGAAATTATTGGGGTAGTATTGGCTACAACTTTAAGCATTTGCTATGTCATCTCTTAAATCATCAATATCATATTGGGCAAATGGAGATACTTTATATTTTGCAAGTAATTCAAAAAATTCCATTCTTGTTAATCCTAAAACTTTTGCGGCCATACCAGATGAGACCTTTCCGATTTCAAAAAGTTTAACCATTGAGCTGGCTTTCATTTCATCCTCAAAATCTTTCCCCCTCATTTTTAAGGAATTGGCCAAGGATTCAGGATATTTTATGGATATCATTCCTTTCATTTTTCATTTTTTTACAAAGATACTTAAACCGGTATTTGTTTTTCACTTTTAGCATGGACTTTTTTTATTTCATTAAAGATATGTCTAATGCATCGGTTTACAAGACTTGTAGGGGAATATTGGCTTATGAGAAAAAAAAATCCCTCCACTAAAAGCAGAGGGATTTACTTCTATTCAAATAATCTTTATGCCAATTTCTCCAATTGGGAAACGCTTTTTGCTATTTCAGCATCCGAAACCTCATGATCCTCAAGTTTTCCTTCGAAATATTTATCATAAGCAGCCAGATCGATGATTCCATGGCCCGAGAAATTGAATAGGATGGTTTTTGATTTCCCTTCGATTTTTGCTTTCTCGGCTTCCCTTATAACAGCCGCAATTGCGTGACTGGTTTCAGGCGCAGGGATAATTCCTTCTGTCTTCGCAAAGATCATTCCGGCTTTAAAAGTTTCAAGTTGTTTAACTGAGGTAGCCTCAATCAACTTATCCTTTAGCAGCTGACTTACAATGGATCCGGCACCATGGTAGCGCAATCCGCCTGCATGTATGGTATCGGGAACGAAATTGTGTCCCAAAGTGTACATCGGAAGAAGCGGGGTCAATCCAACGGTGTCGCCAAAGTCGTATTGAAAAATTCCACGGGTAAGTTTAGGACAGGATGCAGGCTCTACAGCAATAACTCTTGTGGTTTTTCCGTTCCGGAAGTTTTCACCAAGGAAAGGAAACGATATTCCCGCAAAATTACTACCTCCGCCAAAACATCCCATAACGATATCGGGATAATCGCCGGTCATTTCCATTTGCTTTAGCGCCTCCAATCCGATCACCGACTGGTGCAGCAACACATGGTTAAGAACGCTACCCAGTGAATAATTTGTTCCCGGGTCTTTTGCGGCCATCTCAACGGCTTCAGAGATGGCTATGCCAAGGCTTCCCGGAGAATTGGGGTCCAGGGCCAAGATTGCCCTTCCCGAATCGGTAAGGTTACTGGGAGAAGGAATAACTTCAGCCCCCCAAAGGTTCATCATCGACTTGCGATAGGGTTTCTGCTGATAGGAAACTTTTACCATAAAGACTTTCAGCTCAATGTTGAAATGCTGGGTTGCGAAGGCAAGTGCGCTTCCCCACTGACCAGCACCGGTCTCTGTGGTCATCTTCTTAATCCCTGCCTTGTAGTTGTAATATGCCTGAGGAACAGCGGTATTGGGCTTATGCGAACCTGCCGGGCTCACACTTTCGTTTTTGTAATATATTTTCGCGGGAGTGTCGAGGTACTTTTCAAGTTTATAGGCACGAACCAGCGGTGTAGGTCTCCAAATTTTATAGATATCCAGCACTTCTTCAGGTATGTCGATATAACGCTCAGTTGAGACTTCCTGCTTGATGAGCTCCATTGGAAAGATTGCCGATAGATCCTCGGGACCAATTGGTTTTTTGGTACCCGGATGCAATGGAGGCAGGGGTTTGTTTGGCATGTCGGCCATGATGTTGTACCACTGCTGTGGCATTTCGCTTTCAGAAAGATTGATTTTGTGTGATTTGTTCATAATTTTGGGTTTATAGGATAATAGGCTTTAAACTGAAAAGAGGCAAGTTGTAAACAACTTGCCTCTTTGGTATTTTCATTCCACAAATGCACAACTTGTCTACGAACTCTTAAGAAAAGTGCGCCACAACCAATAACGTGCAGAAATGGATATTTGTGTAATCATAATGAGTTCAAAAATAGCTAAATTCTTCTAATATGCTCAGAAAGCTCGGAAAATTTTTAAAGTTTTTTGGTTGGCAAGCTCAATATCGCTGAAACCCCGCAACTTTAAGAATCTATTTATCTTAAATACTTGCCAGATAATCGCTGATCTCCTTTGCGGCCGACCTTCCTGAGAATATTGCCCTTACAACAAGACTCGCACCCAGAACGGTATCACCGGCAGCGAAAACCTTGGGCACCGAAGTCTGGTAATTCCCCCCGATCTTGACGTTATTCCTGTCGGTATACGCCAGATTGAGGTCATTCAGAAGTCCTTCCTGAACCGGGTGCACAAATCCCAATGCCAAAAGAACAAGATCGGCCTCGATCATTTCCGATGAATCGGCAACCGATTTCATTTCGGGCCGGGAAAACCCATTTTTCGTCCATTCAACACCTGCTACTTCTGCCTTCTCTACCTGTCCGTCACCATGGAATTTCACCGTTGAAAGATTCCATCTCCGTTCACAGCCTTCCTGATGGGAGGTGGAGGTTTTCAGGGTATAGCCATAATAGGGCCAGGGATTGTCAGCGTCTCTTTTTTCAGGCGGTTTAGGAAGAATCTCAATTTGCATGACTCTTTTAGCTCCCTGGCGGATTGACGTTCCAACGCAATCGGAACCGGTATCACCTCCCCCGATAACCAAAACGTTTTTGCCTTTGGCAGAGATTCTTTCCTCGGGGGAGATAATTTCCCCACGGGTTTGTTTGTTTTGCTGGGTAAGGAACTCCATAGCGAAATGAACGCCTTTGAGATTACGGCCTTCCACTGGAAGATCTCTGGGTTTCATTGCTCCCACCGTCAAACAGATGGCATCGAAGGTATCCGTCAACTCTTTTGCACTGATATCTTTCCCTGCCTCAACCCCGGTTTTAAAAATAATTCCCTCCTGCTCCAGGATAGACACACGGCGGTCGATTACAACCTTACTCAGTTTGAAATCAGGGATACCATACCTCAGCAATCCACCCACTGCGTCATCTTTTTCGAAGACCGTTACAAGGTGTCCCGCTTTGTTGAGCTGATCGGCAGCTGCAAGTCCCGATGGACCGGAGCCAATTACTGCAACGGTTTTTCCGCTTCTCTTTTTGGGTGGGCGAGGTTTGATATAGCCTTCGGCGAAAGCATATTCAGCTATGGCTGCCTCGTTTTCGCGAATGGTTACTGGACTTCCTTCGATATTCAGTACACAGGCATGCTCGCATGGGGCCGGACAAATCCTGCCGGTAAACTCCGGGAAGTTGTTGGTAGCATGCATCAAGTCGATTGCAAGCTTCCACTCTCCCTTGTATACAGCATCATTCCACTCGGGAATAATATTTTCAACAGGGCAGCCCCAGTGACAGAAAGGAATACCGCAATCCATACAACGGGAAGCCTGAAGTTTTCGGTCTTCCGTGTTAAGAGTTTGTTCCACTTCACTGTAATCGTAAATACGCTCTGGAACCGGGCGGTTTCCAGCCTCTTTGCGTTGTATCTTTATAAAACCCTTTGGATCACCCATTTTTTTTAAATTTAGAATTCAGAATTTAGAACTTAGAATTCAGAATTTAGAGTTTAGAATTTTCTTAATAAGAACTATTTTTATTCTGAATTCTACCTTCTGAATTCTACCTTTTAAATAATTCTACCCTTTAAATAATTCCACCTTCTAAATTCTACCCTCTACCTTTATTACCCTACTGGTTGACTCTCGACATCCCGCTCCATTTCGGCAATTTTCAGCTTAATGGCCTCCAGTTTTTCTTCCTCGAGTACTTTTTTGTATTCGAAAGGAATTACCTTGATAAACCTTGGCAAAAATTCGTTCCAGTTTTCAATAATTCTGGATGCCAGAGGTGAGCCGGTATAGTTGAGGTGTTTGCTTATCAGTTCTTTAAGCTCTCTCACATCGGAAGGTTCCTCAACCAGCGATAACTCAACCATCCCCATATTACAGAAATAATCGAAATTTCCCACCGTATTTAGCACGTAGGCCACGCCACCACTCATACCTGCAGCGAAGTTACGTCCGGTTTTACCCAAAACCACTGTCCTTCCACCGGTCATATATTCGCAGCAATGGTCGCCAACCCCTTCTATGACAGCAATAGCGCCCGAGTTTCTCACGCAGAATCGCTCACCAGCTACCCCATTTATATAAATCTCACCCGAGGTGGCACCGTAAAGGACAGTGTTTCCGATGATGATATTGTCTTCAGGGGCATATTCCGCACCCTGGGGAGGGACGACGATTATTCTTCCCCCGGAAAGACCTTTGCCAAGATAATCGTTCGAATCGCCTTGGAGCTTGAACTCTACACCCTTAGCCAGGAAAGCGCCAAAACTCTGTCCGGCTGAGCCATTGAAGGAAGCACTGATGGTACCCTCCGGCAATCCTTCAGCACCGTATTTCATTGAGATTTCGCCAGAGAGCATTGCCCCAACTGTACGGTCGGTATTGCGGATCATATGGCTGATGGTAACCTTCTCCCCTTTTTCGATAGCGTTTTTTGACATCTCAATAAGGTGATAGTCTAAAACTCCCTTAAGCTTATGCTCCTGCGGAGTTGTAAACCTGCGTTCGAAGGTGGATGCCTGTTCAGGAACATGAAGGAATCCCGAAAGATCGAGGTTATCGGTTTTCCAATGGTGGATATCGGTTCGTTTTTCTAATAGATCAGCTCGTCCCACGATATCACTGAAGTTTTTATATCCCAGTTCCGCCAATATTTCGCGAACTTCCTCGGCAATGAAGCCAAAGAAATTAACAAGTGAATCGGCTTTTCCGGAAAACTTGCTGCGAAGATATGGATCCTGAGTAGCAACGCCAACCGGACAAGTGTTAAGATGGCACTTGCGCATCATAACGCAACCAAGCACAATAAGGGCACTTGTAGCAAACCCGAATTCCTCGGCACCCAGAAGTGCAGAAATAACTACATCTTTGCCGGTTTTTAGCTGACCATCGGTCTGCAGAACCACATTTTTCCTGAGGTTGTTCAGAACGAGGGTTTGCTGAGCTTCAGCAAGGCCAAGCTCCAAGGGAAGACCTGCATGCTTAATGCTGCTTGTCGGGCTTGCGCCCGTGCCCCCTTCGGTTCCGCTTATGGTAATCAGATCGGCTTTTGCTTTGGCCACACCCGCGGCGATAGTTCCTACCCCTGCCTCGGAAACCAGTTTAACACTGATCTTTGCTTTTGGGTTTACATTTTTAAGGTCAAAGATCAGCTGAGCAAGATCCTCGATGGAATAAATATCATGATGTGGCGGAGGAGAGATTAGTGTAATGCCCGGGATGGAATAACGTGTTTTGGCAATAATCTTGTCCACCTTGTGCCCAGGAAGCTGGCCACCCTCTCCGGGCTTGGCTCCTTGCGCAATTTTAATCTGTATCTCATCGGCATTTACAAGGTAATGACTTGTAACCCCAAAGCGGCCGGAGGCGACTTGCTTTATTGCAGAGCGCACAGACTCGCCATCCTCACGGGGGAGGAAACGCGATGGGTCTTCACCCCCTTCACCGGTATTGCTCCTGCCGCCGATTCGGTTCATGGCCATGGCAAGAGTTTCGTGTGCCTCTCGGCTGATAGAGCCATACGACATGGCACCGGTTACAAAACGTTTCATGATCTCGGATGCGGGCTCGACTTCGGAGATGTCGATGGATTCAGCTTTTTTTAGCTGGAGGAATCCCCTGATAAACCCCGGATTGGAGTTCTCCTTGTCAACGAGAGTGCTAAACTCCTTAAATTTGCTGTAATTGCCCGTCTTTGTGCTCCACTGGAGCAGTGCAATTGTTTCAGGGTTCCAGGCATGGTGCTCGCCGTATTTGCGAAAATTGTATACTCCGTCTAAAAGGTTAGGCTCGTTTTCCGGTTCAGCGAAAGCAAAAGAATGCGAAATAACTGCTTCTCTTGCAATATCGGCAATACCTATTCCACCGATTCTGGAGACCGTTCCCTCGAAGTATTTCTTAATCACATCAGGATGGATGCCAACCGCTTCGAAAATCTGTGCCGCCCGATAGGAGCGCAAGGTTGAAATACCCATTTTGGATAAGACCTTCAGCAGGCCTTTATTGACGGATTTAACATAATTCTCTTCGGCTTTGGTATAATCCTGCTGAATTGCTTTTTTCTCCACCAGCTTCTGAATCACGGCAAAACTAAGGTAGGGATTGATTACGCTGGCCCCATAGCCAAACAATAAGGCGAAATGATGGACTTCGCGGGCATCGGCTGTCTCTACCACGATATCAATCTGCATACGTTTTCTCTTATTGATCAGGAAGTGATGCACCGCCGAAACTGCCAGCAATGAGGGTATCGGAGCTTTGTCCTTGTTGACTCCCCTGTCGGAAAGAATGATATAATTCTTACCATCATCAACAGCTTTCTCGGCTGCATTACATAAAGCGTCTAGAGCTTTTTCAAGTCCAGGGCCACCATCAGCTGCATCAAAAAGCATCGGGATAATCACCGTGGCAAAACCTTTATACTGCAGGTTCTTAAGGACCTGAAACTGAGTATTGGTAATTATGGGGGTTTTAAACTTTACCATATGGCAATGGTCGGGCATCTCGTCCAGAAGGTTTTTCTGAAGGGAGCCGATATAACCGGTAAGGCTCATGACGAGCTCCTCGCGGATAGGATCGATCGAAGGGTTGGTAACCTGGGCAAAAAGCTGCTTGAAATACGAGAATAGCCTTTGGGGTTTTTTCGACAATACAGCTGTGGGAGTGTCATTACCCATGGAGCTTACAGGTTCCTGACCACTTTCGGCCATAGGGCGGATTATGGTGTTAATATCCTCATTTGAGTATCCGAACGACTTGATATAGATATCATAATTTTCTTTCAGATCGGGCGATACCGACTGGCCGAACTGAACATCCTTAAAATCGACCATGTTCTCGCTCAACCATTGGCGGTAAGGCTTGCGACCTGCCAATTCGGCTTTGAGCTCGGGGTCGTAAATAAGTTTGCCTTCAAGCGTATCCACCAGAAGCATCTTTCCCGGTTTGAGCTTCCCCTTTTCCATAACCTCAGATGCTTCAAATGTCTGCACACCTGCCTCAGATCCCATAACCATAAGGTCGCCTTTCGTAATAAGGTAGCGCGAGGGACGCAGTCCGTTTCGGTCGAGCATTCCTCCCACATACCTCCCATCGGAAAACAGCAGGGATGCAGGGCCGTCCCAGGGTTCCATAATGGTTGAGTAATATTCGTAAAAAGCTCTTAGCTCTGGGGTAATCGGGTTTTTCTGGTTCCATGATTCAGGAATCATCATGGCCAGTGCGTGAGGCAGCGATTTCCCGCTCATCACCAGGAATTCCAAAACATTATCGAGGGAAGCGGAATCGCTCTTATCGGGCTGAATAATGGGATAGATCTCATTCAGGTCACCCAGGGCAGCCGACTTCAGTATCGACTCGCGGGCCTGCATCCAAAATCGGTTTCCCTTAACGGTATTGATTTCCCCGTTATGAGCCAGCATACGGAAGGGCTGTGCAAGATCCCAGGTAGGAAAGGTGTTTGTGCTGAAGCGGGAATGAACCAGTGCAATTGCACTTTGCAGTCGCGGGTCGCTCAGGTCAAGAAAGTACTGACGAAGCTGTTCGGATGTGAACATCCCCTTATAGATCAACACTTTGGTTGACAAGGAAGGGATTGAGAAAAAACTCTTCTGTTTGATATCCGAATTACGGATAGCGTTCTCGGTTTTTTTGCGGACGATATACAGTTTTCGCTCAAGGCTAAGCTGATCCGTATCGGCGGCAAGCAAGATCTGGCGGATAAGCGGCTCGGTAGACTTTGCCACGGCACCCAGGGTTGAATTATCGCGAGGCACTTCGCGGAAACCGATAACTTCGATTTTTTCTTTGGCAATGAAGTTAATCAGGATTTCCTCGCACTTGCGGGCATCCGATCCGTCTTGCGGCAGAAAAACAAGTCCGGTCCCAAACTGACCTTCCGGAGGCAATGCGTAACCCTGAATAAGGTAAAAATCACGGGGGATTTGAATCAGAACGCCTGCTCCATCACCGGTACCACTGTCGGCACCTTCAGCCCCACGGTGGGTCATGTTTTCTAGTACTTCAAGTCCTTTATGAATTATATCATGGGATTTTTTACCCTTCAGATGGGCTACAAAGCCTATTCCACAATTGTCATGTTCAAATTCAGAACGGTATAAACCTACATTTTCCTGTCGATCCTTTATCATTTGAAGTTCTCCTGTATTTATGCCTGCAATTTATCGTTTATAATCCAAACTTACTAAAACGGATCCCGGCAATACCACCTTTCCCTCTTGTCAATAAGAACAGAAAAAACCGTTCCCACCTGAATGAGAACGGTTTTACAGTATTTCAATCCTGCCATGCCATTCTCAGATAAACCGTGTATGTTTATTAAGATGAGTAGCTATGGAAATATGCCTTATCATGTCTGAATTATCAATTTTGACACAAATATAGAGATATTTATTACAATTTGATATTTTTTATTGCATATAAACACTAATTTATAATCAATAAACTAATAAGCGTTTATAAATCAATAATATGAAAGGATGATATTTATCAAAAAAAAATGAGAAATATTTTTTTTGCTTTACAGCCAACTTTTTTATGGGGTAAGGCGTATAAAACACACTTTTTCGAACGTGACTTCCTGAAATTTTGTATAACAGCAAAAAATCAAACCAAAGGAAAATTCTTTGAGCTCTGAATAACCATTAGCTCATTTACTACCGCGAAAAAGCAAATCGGGCTGGAACAGATTCAATTATCAACACAACCAAAAACATGGAAAAAATATCCGGAAGATATGTCGAGAGGCTGGAACTGGCAATGCTTGGGACTGAAGCGGGAATTTGGGACTGGAACATCGAGACGGGTGAGGTGTATTTCAGTGAACGATGGCATAAAATGCTTGGTTATGAAATTTCTGATATTGCCCCCACCGTGTCTGCGTGGAAAAGTCTGGTCCATCCGGAGGATTTGCCAAGTGTTTTGGAAACTTTGGAAAACCATATAAAGAAGAATACGGCGCAATATCAGACCGAACATCGGATGAAAACCAAATCAGGCGAATGGCTTTGGATTTCGGATACCGGAAAAGTGACCCATCGGGATGCAACGGGCAATGCATTAAGGGCTGTTGGAACTCATATCGACATTTCCGGAAGGAAGCATCATGAGGAAATGATCTTAATGGAGCACGAGCTGTTTGTGAAGCTTGGACAGTCGAAAAACATTAGTCAGATATTACAGATCTGCCTTGAAACGGCCATGAAGCATTCTCAGATGGACTGCGGTGGCGTATACATTGAAGACGATACGGAGGGTGGGTTCAGGCTGATGGAGCATAACGGGCTAACTGCAGGTTTTATAGAGCAGACATCCTATTTCCCCATCGATTCCGAAAATTACAGAATCGTAAGAGAGGGCAAGCCGGTATATTCAACGCACAAAGAGATCCTCAGCTCTAACCGGGCAACAAAAACCGGGGAAATACAGGCCTTGGCCATCCTGCCAATTGTATTCAAAAACCATTCAGTTGCCTGTATGAATATTGCTTCACGCAACAGGACAATGATTTCTGACCATTCCCGGGCAAACCTTGAACGAATCGCACAGCAAGCGGGTTTTTTCATTATCCAGGCAAAGCATGAAGAAAAAATACAGCAAAATCAGAAAGATCTTTTAACGCTGTTCAATACGATTGAGGATTTCCTATTCATTTTGGATATGGATCGGAAAATGGTCTATTATAATTCAAGCGTGCCAAAAAGGTTGGGGTACAATGATATGGAATTGGCAAGCCTGGATATTCTGAAGATGTTTCATCCCATTAATCATGCTGAGGTTGAAAATCTGATGTTAAATGTTAAAGTGGGATCTGAAAACAATAGCGATTTGTTTCTATCCAGCAAAAACGGTAATAAGATTCCGGTTAAAACTCGCGTTCAAAAAGGCAATTGGAGTGGAAAGGATGCGGTATTTTTTATTTGTCACGACACTTCGGAGCGAATCAATTTCGAAAAGAAAATCAGAGAAAATGCTGAAAGGCTTGAGATGGCTTTGCTAGCAAGCGATGCTGGTTTGTGGGATTGGAATGTGAAGTCAAACAAGTTGATTTTAAATGAAAAATGGAGTGCAATGCGTGGTTTTGAACCAAACGATATTAATTGTAAGATTTCGAACTGGGAAAAGCTGTTGCACCCGGAGGATGTCAAAGCAACGACGGAAGCTCTAAACAACCACTTGCTCGACAAAACCCCATTTTACCAGGCTGAGTATCGTTCACAAACCAAGTCTGGCAAGTATATATGGGTTTTGGATACCGGGAAAGTTATGGAATATGATGCTGAAGGTAAACCATTGCGCGTTGTTGGAACAAATATCGACATTACCTCTAAAAAAGAAAATGAGCTGATCTTGCAGCTAAATTTTAAGCAACAGGAACTGTTGTCGGAAATCGCACTGGAGCATAATTCTCTTATAGATTTTGACAAGCAAATCAACTCCATACTGAATAAAACAGGTCTACACACCAATGTTTCCAGAGTTTATATTTTTGAGGATTCCGAATCGGGCTTAACAACAAGTAATACCTTCGAGTGGTGCAACAACGGTATACAACCGCAAATAAATGATTTGCAAGACATTCCATACGATCTTATTCCATCCTGGAAAAAAATACTAATGGATAACGGACGCGTTTATTCTGAAAATATTTCCGAATTACCCGACGATCTTAGGGCGATATTGGAACCTCAGGAAATAAAGTCAATTATCATTTACCCCTTATTTGTTCAAGATGCATTTTTCGGGTTTATTGGTTTTGACGAATGCATACGGGTTAAAAACTGGTCGAAATCGGAGTTGGAACTGCTTCGCTCCATTTCCGGGATTATTGCAAATGCATATGCGAGGAAACTCATTGAGCAATCAACCCTTGATGAGCGCGACAGAGCCAACGAGGCAAATAAGGCAAAAAGTGAATTCCTCGCAAACATGAGCCATGAAATCAGAACCCCGATGAATGCAATTCTTGGTTTCAGTGAAGCGCTTTATCAAAAGCTGGATTCGGAAACTCACCGGAAATTGTTAAAATCCGTTCTGAACAGCGGAAACCTTTTATTATCGTTATTGAATGATATCCTGGATCTTTCAAAAATAGAATCCGGAAATCTCGAAATCCGCCCCCAACCCACTGATTTGAATAATATTCTGCAGGAAATCAGAATGCTATATTTCGATAAAGCTCAAAAGAAAGGAGTTGAAATTCGAAGTACAGTCAGTGACAACTTTCCGGGAATATTGATTTTGGACGAGATCAGGGTCAAACAAGTTATTTTTAACCTCTTGGGAAATGCGGTAAAATTTACCCATAAGGGCTCCATTAGTTTAAACCTGAAATTTGATATTATTACAGAAACCTCAGGAAACGTAACAATCGAGGTAGCAGACACAGGTATTGGAATTCACAGTTCCCAGCAGGAATACATCTTCGAAGCATTCAGGCAACACTCGGGACAATCGAACCGGAAGTATGAAGGTATCGGCCTGGGCCTTGCAATCTCAAGACGGTTGGTTGAAAGGATGAACGGGAACATTTCTGTTTCCAGTAAGCTTGGGGAAGGATCTGTTTTTACAGTCCATTTACCTGATCTGGCTATGGGTTCGGTTGAATACCCAAAAAAGAGCATCCCCGACATAATTCAAAACATTCAATTTGAAAAATCCAGTATCTTGGTAATTGACGATGTTTCATCCAATATAGAAACGCTCGAGACATTGCTTTCATCAACAAAACTGAATATCATTCCAGCCGAGAGCGGCGAAATTGCTTTTGAAATACTCAATCATATCCTTCCCGACTTAATCCTTCTGGATTTGCGGATGCCGGGAACCGATGGATATAGTATTGCAAAAAAAATAAGGTCAAATAGTGCTTATTCGCAAATCCCTATTATCGCATTTACAGCAGCTGCATTTAATTCCGAGAAAATAGAGAGTTCTGGCTATTTTGACTCTGCAATCTTCAAACCTGTAAATAAATCAGAACTGGTTTCTGAATTAAGTAAATTCCTTAAGCACAGCATTTATCTTGACAGGACCGTTTTATCTGATGATTTGATTACAAATGCACTCGATAACCTCCCCGAGGAAGTTCAATTTGCATTACCCCAAATAAGGGATATCCTCAAAAACC
>CAMAZH010000081.1 GCA_945863035.1 Chitinophaga pinensis
GTTCTGCTGTATGTTGGCTGCCATCTCCTCCATCGACGAGGACACTTCCTCGGCCGAAGAGGCCTGCTCGGTGGCGCCCTGGCTCATCTGCTGAGAGGTGGAACTCATCTGCTGGCTCGAGGCCGAGAGGTTGTTCGCTGCCGTCTGGAACTCCGAGATGATGTTGGCCGTGGCCTTTACCATGTCGGTGAGCGACTGCATAAGCTCGTCGTTCTCCGATCGCTTCTTCAGGTCCACCGTGAGATCGCCCTCGGCTACAAGCCTGGCTTTGCCTACGATGTCGTTCAGCGATTCGATCATCACGTTCAGGTTGTTCTTGATGTTGTTGAAATCGCCGTTGTAACTGTCGGTGATTACCTCGGGCATATCGCCCTTTGAAATCCGGTCGACATAGTCGGCCGCAACATTCAACGGACCGATTACCGCGTCGAGCGTGCTGTTGACACCTTCAACGATCTTCCTGAAGTCGCCCTGGTGCTTCTCTGCGTCGGCACGGGTGGCCAACTTGCCATCCACTGCCGCCACTGCCAGTAGGTCTGCATCGCTGATCAGTGCTTTTACCGATCCCGCCGTGTTGTTCACCGCAAGGTTGATTGTGTCGAACAGGGCCTTGGCATCATTGGTGTCGGTGTCGGCTGCCTCAGTCTGCAAACGGAAGGAAAGATCCCCGCGGGAGAACAGGTCCAGCGCGTTGGTCAGCTTGTCGGCCTCTACGGCCTGGTAGCGGTTGATCTTGTCGGCCCTTCTCATGGCCAGCTTGACATCCGTTTGGTCGCTTACAACCTCAAAGGCTCCGATAACATTGCCCGACTGATCTTTTAAGGGTACACCGGAATAGCTGATCTCCAGATTCAGGTTGCCCGGATTGGCCGCGGTCTCACTAAGAGCTTTCTGTCCCGAGGCCATCGCTTTGGCGCAGGCGCATTTTTCCGTCTTGCAGTCCTTCGTCTTGAAATGGTCGTAGCATTTGGTCCCAACCATCTCGCTGCCTTTCTTGTTGTTCAGACCTGCGCCCGCCTCGTTCATATAACGTATGTTGAAATCCTTGTCGATGAGCATGGCTGGTGCCGGCATATTGTCCAACAAGCCCACCAGCGAATCCAGTGTTTTGTTCACCCCGTTTACAATTGCCTTGAAATCGCCATGGTGCCTATCGGCATTTGCCCGGGTACGAAGACGTCCCTCCACCGCCGCATCAACCAGTGTATTGGCGTCCGAGACAAGCTCGTTGACCGCATCGATACACATATTAAGATTGTTCTTGATCTCATTGAAATCGCCGTTGTAGGTGTCGGTGATTTTTGGGGGAATGTCGCCTTTGGAAATACGGTCGACATACTCAGCCGCAACGTTCAATGGGCCGATTACCGCGTCGAGAGTGCGGTTAACGCCAATGACGATTTCACGGAACTCAAAATTAATCGTGTCAGGATTCCCCCGGGTGTCGAGCTTGCCTGCAACAGCTGCGTCAACCAAACCGCGGGTTTCAGCAATTAATGACTTTATAATACCTTGGATATTCCCGGCAATCCACAATCCCAAAGCAACTGAAATGAATGCGCCTGCAATAATCAGAACCACCAGCGCTATTGATGCTTTGTTAGCCGCAATATCTGCGCTCATATCGGATTCCTGAACAATTACCTTATTTATTTCTATAATTTTTGTAAGGCTGGCTTTTGCATCCAAATACGATTTTCTTGAATCAAAAGACTGTTTCAAAACCTGTTCGTCAATCCCGTCTATTTTTGCCGTTAACTCATTACCTGACAGTTTTCTTTCAGACAAGATTACATCCTTTTCTTTTGATAAATCAACGACTGATTGGTGCTCAGCTTTCCATTTATTCCATAGCGGCACAAAGAGATCCCATTCCAGTTTTTCCTCTTCACTCTGAGGAAGCGGCTCGTATATTGCCCAAGCCTCTTCAGCTCTTTTCAGGGCATCTTCAATATATACATATTGGGATTTTCTAATCTCATCCTCCATCATTCTTCTGTTTATAAGGCCACGTTCACCAGTCAGGACAGCCGTCTGAGCCTCATAAATAGCATAGAGCGCCTGGATGCTTGGGAGCCTGACCGTAGCAATTTCATCCTGTGCCTCCATCACAGTGGACATTCCATTGTATCCAAATAGGCCTATTACCCCAGCAATTATTGCCACAAGGATAAATCCTGTAAGTAGCCTCGCGCGAATTGTCATTTTGTTTAGCATAGCGATTTCTTTTATTTATGTTTAGTTGACTTATTTTTCAGCAGTTTGAGAAATTTCATGAGCAGTATGTTCCTTTACATCAATGATATCGTCGGAGGAAAAGACCTTGTCGATATCGAGTATCATTATGAAGCGCTCGTCAACGCGATACATTCCCTGGATAAACCCGGAATTATAATTTGTTCCGATACTGGGCGATTGTGCGATTTCCTCATCCTTAAGTTCAAGCACTTCGCGAACGGCATCCACCATTGTTCCGAGCATAATGGTTTCACCTTCCTTTTCAATATTCAGAACGATGATGCTGGTGTCGACCGTGTTTTGAGCTTCGGGCAATCCGAATTTGGTCCTCATATCCACCACAGGCAGAACTGTGCCCCGAAGGTTAATCACACCTTTCATATAGGATGGGGATTTGGGGACCTTTGTAATGTGCCGTATCTCCAGAATATTGATAACCTTGGAAACATTAATTGCAAAAACCTCATCACTCATTTTGAATGACAAATACGTCTGGACCCTGTTGTTTTCTGTGCTCATATAATTTTTGCTTGAATTAGTTTAAATCCCCTGTGTATCTTGTGAATTGAGTCGCTTCTCATTAAAACAAATATATTACGTTCTCGATAAGGAGCATAGAGTGAAACACTTGTTTAAAGGCAAAAACCTACGCATTTTCATCAGGTATTTACCCTCGAAATGTCCCGTATTTTTACCGGGGAGCAAATTCAGGCTGGGTTTCTTCGTGGCCAAATAGTTATCGGGACTGCGCGAAACATTTTTTCACACTATCCCGATAGCTCCTAAAATCCGCAGGATTTTAGGAGCTATCGGGGCGCAAAGTTTTTTTTTGGGGGATTCATTCGCAGGTTTTCAGTGCGCAACTTCCTCGGAGAGATAGGTAAACTGGCTGATAATCTTCACCGGATCCATAACGAGAGCCACGGTTCCGTCGCCAAGAATTGTTGCCCCGGAAATGACATCCTGGGTATTAAACATTCTTCCCAGCGATTTCAAAACAGCCTGATATTCACCTATAACTTCATCCACAGCCAATCCAAACCTGATATCACCGTACTCGATCACAACCACCTGTTCGATTTCGGGGGAAACGGTCTCGATATTGAATTCTTTCCTGAGGTAGGCAAATGGGATGTGACCGTCGTTCACATAAATAAGGTTATTAACGGCATTAATCAGCTGATCGTGTTTGAATTCGAAACACTTGCTGACGGAGGCCAACGGGATAACGTAAAAAATGTGATTGATCTTAACCAATAGTCCGTCAATGATGGAAAGCGTCAATGGCAATTTGATTGTAATGGTGGTCCCTTCGTTCTTTTTGGTCTGAAGGCTTACCTCTCCCCTGAGATCGGATATTTTTCGTTTGACAACATCCATTCCTACGCCTCTTCCGGACACCTTGGTAATATTTTCAGCTGTTGTGAAGCCCGGGAGAAAGATCAGGTTGAGAAGTTCTTTTTCTGACAATTCGACATCCTCTTTCACCAGACCCTTTTTTAATGCGTGTTTGAAAACGCTTCGTGTGTCGATTCCTTTTCCATCGTCGGAAACCTGGATATACACATTAGCACCGGAATAGAAGGCTTTAAGCAGAATTTTCCCTTTAGCCGCCTTGCCGCTGATTTTGCGTTCCTCGGTTGTTTCTATGCCATGATCGATACTGTTTCGAATAATGTGCATCAGCGGATCGATAAGGCCTTCAATGATTGACTTGTCGAGTTCGGTTTCGGTTCCCTCGGTCTGAAAAACAATGTCCTTATTAAGTTCATGAGACAATTCGCGCACGAGTCTCTGAAAACGAGTAACCATGTTTTCTACCGGGATCAGTCGGATTCCGAAAGTGTTATCGCGCAATCTTCTGCTGATTTTCTCAATATCCTCGGCTATTGTAATAAGGTCCTTATTATTTATTGATTCTGAAATAAGGCTCAGACCTGCTTGTCGGGTAACCAGTTCGCTGACCAGGTTAATAAGTTCATCCAGCTTATCGGAAGAGACCCTGATGCTTGAAATGCTTTGCTCGGATTTTTTGTATGTGGAATCCGTTGAAGCCTGATCATTCCCGGGCAGGTTCTGTTTTGTGGTTTCCTGTACCCATTTCTCAATCCCTTCCAGTTCAAGTTTTTCCCCGTTGCTGAACGAATTATCAAGCATTTGGAAGAGTTGACCGTTTTCGAGGGAGTCCAGAACTTCAATTTCTTTGATAACCAGCTCGCAATCGAGGTCGACAAAAATAAACACATCCCTGATTTCATCTATAGTAGAAAGGGTGGAAAGGATGATAACCCAATGGGTATAGCAGGTTAAGACGTTCAGCTTATCCAGCTCAGGAATTTCGGAAGTAAAGTTGTATACCTTAGCGCTTCCCATACAAGCGAGTTCGTTGACTATAAGAATAGGATTGGTTCCATTCTTGAAAATATCCGGTTTGGGAATAAACTGAATGTAATAATTTTTCGGTTTTTCAGGTGACAAAGGAGCATCGGGAGCTGAAGCATCGGCAATTGCAGGTGCATCCGCGATTTTTTTCTCGACATTGATTATTTGCCGGATTTCGTTTAACAAAAAATCGTGATTTCTCAGAGAATTCTGGCTGAGGTTATCGTCGTCGGACAATAGGATTTTTATATGATCTATGGATTTAAAGGTCAAATCAATAAGCTCATCACTGACCTTTAGCTTTCCAGCCCTGACCATGTCGTAGGCAGCTTCGAGCTGATGCGTAAAAGCGTCAATCTTATTGAATCCAAACATAGCACTGCCTCCTTTGAGGGAATGCATCGCACGAAAAATTACTTCGATGTGCTTTTTATTCATCGGGTCGGCACTCAGCTCCAGCGAGGATTTTTCCAAATCCTGGATTAGATCCAATGCCTCTTCAATAAACTTTGATTTGAACTGTTCCATTTTATTTTCTCCAATCTTTATAGATTAATGCCGTGTTGAGCATAACCGGAAGTTTTGGTTTGTTCTCATGCTCACGAAGTACGGGAAAGGATTTGAAAGATTTCAGGATATGACCGAATGCCGACAGACTGTTTGGACTTTGTTTATTGCAGATTGATTCCTGAGTGGAGGCCTGCGCTGGTATCTTACTTAGCTTAGATAACAGGTTTCGTTGATTTCTTTTAGTAATACGGCTAATTGAGTCAGGGCTATGCAACCAATACAATATCTGATCGACAGACTGTAAAGTAATCTCGCGGATTTCGGGCGAAAACACAAGCTTGTTCCTTCGAATCAGGTCAAAAATGAGCTCAAGCCGTTTCGAAATCTCTTCGACTTCTTTTTGTTTGAACATTGCACTGTTTCCCTTGAGGGTGTGCATTATTCTGAATATCTCGTCGAAAACAGCCGTACTTGGGGTGGTCTTATTTCCGGGCGAAAGTATAAGGTTTACTTCGATGGCAAGCCTTTTGCCTTCCTCGAGGTATTTACCTTGCAGTATGTCTAAGATATCGTCCATCAGATCATTACTTTTTGGATTGCAGCAATAAGTTTAGCCGGAAGGAAGGGTTTAATAATCCAACCTGTTGCGCCTGCTTCTTTTGCTTCCATCTTTTTCTCGTTTTGCGATTCGGTTGTAAGAAAAAGAATGGGGATCATTTTATAGGTTTCGTTAACCCTTACCGCTTTGATGAATTCGATCCCGTCCATTACAGGCATATGCAAATCGGTAATGATAAGGTCAATTTTGGTACCATCAAGGTGTTTCTGGGCATCGCTCCCATCAACCCCCACCAGAACATTATACCCTTCTTTTTCCAGGGTAAAGTTTACGACTTCTCTAATGCTTTCCGAGTCGTCGACTATTAAAATTGTTTTTGCCATTTTTCTGATAGATTAATATTAATTACGCTTTAACAATATCCAAAAAACCGGTGTTCCTGAGTGATTCCTGCATCCTTTCGGGCAACTCGGACTCAATATTGGCTTTGAGACCTTTTGAATGCAAGGTTTTAACAAGTGAGTAAATCAATTGTAAACTTGACAGATCCAGTGTCTCAACATTTTTTATCTTAATACTCAAATCGCTTGTGAAATTCATTGCCAGCAACTTGGCTTTTATAGCATTTGCGTTGCTTATTCCAAGTTCGCCCTCTAAAACCAAAGTCTGCATTTTGGTTTTGTTGTCAACTTTTAAGCGAACGTTGAATGAAATATCTTTATTCATGGATTCGTTTTTTAGAATAGTTCAATATCGTCGGAAGAGTCTTCCTCATCACTTATGTCGATTGAGTTTGCGCCGTTCATGAAATTCTTATGGATAAGCCTTTCGCTGGCAACTGTGTACAAAGCCTCAATACTCTTCAAATCCTGGCTGTCGGCGTTTTTGATGCCAGCTTGTTTTTCATCGCGGAGCTTCAAATTAACATCGTTAAGCTTTGCGATAACTGTTTTAAGGACTGACTCAAATAACTCGTAATACTCTACCCGATTTATCGTTCCTTCAATTTCATTGATAATATCCTGATTCAGAATCTGGTTTTGCAGCAGCACATTGTCCAGTTGCTTGTTATCCTCGTCCAGAGTGTCGAGTATGCTGGTGAGCTTCACCATTAGGCGAATCTGAACCTGTTCGGCCATACTACCCATGCCGTTGTCGTCGACAGAAGTACTGAGTTTTTCAGACATTTCCAGCAATTCTGTGATCCGGAGCTGAAGGTCTTCCTTTTTATCGGAGATATCTTTGGCAAGTCCGGTAATCTGAAGCAGTATGCTTGGGCTGGCATGCTCAGGCGATGCTCCCGGTGTAAGGTTAACTCCCTTAAAGAGCTCCGTTTTTTCCAGTTGGTTAACCGGTTCGGTAATCAATTCCGAAGTGTATTTGTGAATCTCGTGTATCTTTTTGCGAACCAGAAGAAGGTCTTTGTTAATGAGACCTATATTTGTAATATCAAGCATCAGGATGCCTTCATCCAGTTTGTTTTTAACCTGCTTCAGAAGCGTGATGTCTTTGTTTTTCTCGTCGCTGCAAAACTCATTTGAGATATTTGAGATTGTATTAATATCGTCGGCGATGATCTGAAAATTCCGTGTAATGACTTCGAGCGCGTTTTGATACTCCCTGCTCACCAGAATCAGTTGTTCTGCCTGCAGCCCAACTATGTCGGCAATCTGTCCGAATTTGCGATCTCCGAATTCCGATGGCAAACCTTTTCTGTTGAGCTCTTCGTTCTTCAGTGCGTCGATTACATTTTGATGGTATTGCTGAATATGCTCAATTTTCTGTCGTATAATGTCGTGGTACTGCAAATGGGTAATAATATTCCCAATACTGTCGGATGATTTCTTTGATTTCTCCTTTAAAACCGGGAAATACTTCTCCGATTGGAGGCTTTTTTCAAGCACATTGTTATAGATGGATTTGATTTCATCCGAGAGACCTGATATGCTCTTGGAGGAATCGTTGTTGCAATGCTCGCTTTTATCGATGTAACTGCTGATCTGCAATTTCAGTTCGTCGATTTCCTTTCCCACAGAGGTTAAGGATGGCTGTACATTATTTGTGATGTGATCCCAAACTTCGAGTGAATCGCTCCAGTTGCTGTCGAATTTCTCGTAATTCGAAACCAGTCGGTAGTTGGTGGTGAGATATTTAAATGTAATAAGATCTTGTTTAAAGTTCCGTATCGCAACCGATAAGTACCTGGTCTTCAGGTTTATTTCATTCAGATGCCTTACGCTTTTTTTGTTTTCCTCCTCGGCAATATTTCGGTACTCCTTGATTTTAAGGTAGAGGTTGTCGAGTTCCTCCAATAGATTGTTCTTACCATTGCCCAGTATCGCGTCAAAAATCCGGGAAGCGTTTTCGGATATTATATTTATTTTCTTGTAATAGTCCTTAAGATACGTATTGAGTTTCATAAAAACACCAGAAGAGTGCTCATGAAGCTCAGAAATACGGGAGTCGATGTTGGAAAAAGTGTCGACCAATTCTTCTGTCTTTACCTGGGGATCTAAGTTGTTGCTCATTTTTAGGTTCTGCTTTTTTCAAACGTTAATCACTTAAAACAGGTCTATTGAAATTTGTTGGGCAAAAATTGTAAAATTAATGGTGTTGTCAACCTTCGCTTTTGTAAGGGTCATCAACAGGTCATACTCCTTGCTTTTCTCATCGGTCCAGGAAACCTCAGTCCTCACTCCAATTTCCCGGGTGCTTCCGTTGTTCTGATAATAAGCTGTCATATTATTGTCTTTTTTCTCGAGGGAGATCGGAATCACAGTGCTGATGGACTTGCCCAATATTTTTTCGCGTTCAAACCCCCAAATTTCTTCTGCAGCATTGTTAAAATATTCAATAATACCTTCCTGATTAAAACAGATAACCCCATCCACGCAGCCTTCGAGAACAGCAATATTCTTGGCTTTTTCCGACTCTATATCCTTAATTTTGAGGAGCAGGCCGTTACTGGCCTCGTTTAGTTTCTCGCTCAAGTTTTGTTTGATATCCTCAAGTTCGGAGGTGTACGACTTCAGTTTTTCTCCCTGAAGACGCAGTTCCTCAGCCTGACGTTGGGTTTCGAGTTCAGTCTTTTTCTTTTCTGTGATATCCTGAGCCAGCTCAATTACCTTGTAGGGAATGTGGTCCTTGTCCAAGGCCGGGGTGTACGATGCGTTTATCCATATTTCGCGTCCCTCCTTTGTCATTCTCTTAAAGTCGCCCCGTTGAGGTTTTCCGGAACGCAATTCTGTCCAGAACTCGTTGTAAAATTCGATGGGTTCGTTTGACAGATCGGCAAACATCCTATCGGTTTTGTTTTCGATTTCATCCAAAGAATATTTCATCATTTGAAGGAACTTCTCATTTGCATTGATAATCTTTCCTTCCATATTGAATTCAACGGTAGCGAGGGTATTATTGATGGCCGAAAAAATACCGATTCGCTCCACTTCCCTTAGTTCCATTTCTTCCTGAGTGGCGTTCATTTCCTCGAAGTTCTGACGCATTTCCTCCTCCTGTGCTCGCATTTCCTCGGTAAGTTTCTGTGACTCTTTCAAGAGTTTCTGGGTTTGCTCGTTTGTTTTCACCCTTGATATGGTGGAAGCCAGTATCTCGGCCAATTTCTGCACGAATTCGATTTCGAAACTTTTCAACTCCCTGAAAGAAGCCAGTTCCAATATCCCGAATAATTCGGTATTAAAAAGGAGAGGGGCAATAAGGATGCATCTGGGATTTGCGTCTCCGAGGCCGGAAGTAATGGATATAAAATCTTCGGGAACATCCGTCAGGTATATAATATCCTTTTCTATAGCAGCCTGCCCGATCAGGCCTTCGCCTATGGCAATGGTATTTGACAGATACTTTTTCTTGTTCCATGCATAAGCCGATTCCAGCTGGAGAAAAGCTGCGTTTGAATCGTCGTTGTTCAAAAGGAAAATCATACCCTGATTTCCGTTGATATACTTAACCAGCGAGGAAAGGAATTTGTCGCATAAAACCGAGAGATTATCTGCTTCTTCCCGGGTAATCTCGCCAAATTTCGTCAAACCTTGTGAAGCCCAGTTGCGCCCGATATCCTCAAGAGCAATTTTCTGTAACTTATCCCGCATCCCTGTAATGGATGTGCCTAGTTTGTCCTGTCGGCTCAACACCTGATAATCCACATCGTAAATCCCATCCCCGATTTTCTCTGCAAAATCGGCAAGCGCCAATTGGTTTTGTATGATTTTATCGATTGCAACTGCAATCTGACCGATTTCGTCGTTGCTGTTGTATCCGGTTTTTTTTGAGAGATCACCTAAAGAAGCGGCACTTGAAACGATGGAAAGGGTTTCCAATGGATTTTCGATGTAGAACCGGTAAACTCTTCTTATTACCACCAAGGCAATAATCCATAAGATCAAAACTATAATCAGATTGGTGACTTGCTGGTAAATCACATCAGGAGAGAGATTCGATAATACGAATGATACTCCGGCCAGGATAATTAGGATAAAAAGTGAAATTATTATCCAATTCTTTGTACGCAGTTTATAGTTCTTGTATTTCATTTGTTATTCAGGTAGAATTGACATAATCACCATAATCCGGGTTGTGTTTTTCACGCTTGATTTACTGAATGATGTGTTTATCAAAAGTAGGATTGACACGTCTGAGAAAAAACAGTGATAACACTTGAAAAATGAAAATCGATACTCGGTTTTATACCGTATTTACACCCTTATTAAGCAAGTAGTTTTACTTGGCCCTCCCCTGGCCCTCCCCAACCTCCCGCATTGCGGGACAGGCACTCCCCCAAAGTGGGCGGGCTAGACTATCGTATTTATGGAGAAGGGTTGTGAAAATTGGGTTTGTTGTTGCCTAAAGCTGCCCCTCCCCAACCTCCCGCATTGCGGGACAGGCACTCCCCCAATGTGGGCGGGGCTAGACTATCGTATTTATGGAGAAGGGTTGTGAAAATTGGGTTTATTGCTCCCTAAAGCTGGCCCTCCCCAACCTCCCGCATTGCGGGACAGGCACTCCCCCAAAGTGGGCGGGGCTAGACTATCGTATTTATGGAGAAGGGTTGTGAAAATTGGGTTTATTGCTCTTTCAAACTGCCCCTCCCCAACCCCTCCCCCTGAGTGGGCGGGGCCAGACTATCGAAGACCAGAAGTTAATTGAATCATTGAATCCGAGCTAAACGATTCTCAAATAAATGTTATAATGATAGTTGTGAAGTTTTATTGCACAGAAATTTTCGAAACAAACGAATTCTCGTTGAGTTTAATCCGGACGATATAAATCCCCCGTTGCAAATTCAATGGCAATCGGTTGCTTTGGCCTGAGATCAGACCAATCCCGGTATCATAAACCACTTTACCCTGCATGTCGCATAAAGTAAGGATTGCGCTTCCTGAGGCTATGTTGTCGGGGAGATCTATATAAAGAAAATTGTCGTTGAACCAGGTTTTCATCCTTTCCGGATAGAGGTTCCCAAGGCCTTCTCCCTCATCGCCAATAATGAGCTCAAAATCAGAAAATGTTCCGGCAGGAGAGGTGAATGAATAGGAGCTGTTATGGGCAAGCGGGGTTTGAATTCCCCCATGCTTCAGAACCACGTTCATTCCCTCAAGGTTTTCAAATTCTGTGATATCGATGGAATAAGTACCGGGAGTTTTAATTACCAGGCTAAGTGGAATGGACAGGGGTTTTGTATCATCGTGCGGTATAGCATTAATGGCATATTTTACTCCCTTTGTTTCAGAATAGATAAGTGGTGATTGATTATTGTTTCCGAAAAGTTTATAGGCGTCGTAATCGCCGTCGAAGGAGTTGGTGGCATTATCGAGCAGGCAAATAATGGATTCATCCGATGCCGTTTCGTTCGATAGAACCAATTTCATCTTTTTAATGGGATTCGATTGGCCATAAGCTGTTTTCTTTGATCTGACGGGAGAGGTGTTTACTGTTTTTGAATTGACCGGCAGCGCCAGGGATTTGCCTGTAGCCGTAACATGTACAAAGAAGCCTTGCAATGGGGGAACAATATCGGTATAACCGGTTTCACCCCCGGTTTCCATATTATACACCACATATCGGCCATCGTGGTTGAAATACACCGAGTTGTCCACGTCGTCATCCGATCCGGTAAGTTCGGAAATGCCATTCAAATCGTAGTTGCAGGGATATGGGTTTCCGATGAGATTCCAGCCCTGACTCGTAAAGCTCAGGTTATTGAAACTGTGAGCAGCGTAATTCAAGTTGCCTGTAAACGTTAGCTTATCATCTGCGGTAAGGTAAATATTATATGCTTTGGCGGAGGTGAGAGACGAAAATGCTGTGGTAGCATTATATCCGTCGAAATACTGCCAGCCGGCATCCTTATCCGTTCCCGCTGAGGCTTCGCTGTAAGAAAGAAGATCCCCGTTAAAATTAACAAGATTCAGGTTTGTTTGAGCTTCGGCAATGGATGAGCCGATTGACACCGAGGCAACGGGCGGAATAAAATAGTGGAATTTAGGCATGGATGTCCCCAGACCTCCCGTGAGAAAAAGCTCAACGGTTCCTGTAACCGAACTGTTATAGAGCAATTTACCGTCACCTGCTGCGGAAGATTTAAGCACAAGGCCTGAGTTGCCTGCATTGTTATTCAGTGTTCCGTTGACCGTAAGGGCAGCTCCGGGACTTACTGACAGCGTGGCACCTGAATTTATAGTAAGGGGTACGGAGGTATGGATAAGGCGTGTGCCGGTCAGAGAAATCTCCCCTGTGTTGGCAATCAGAACTCCTCCGATTGCGGTGAACGGGCTTATCCATTCGGAGCCTGCAGTGCGCGGGTTTGGGGTGTTGTATTGCAAAGATGCAGATGAACCGAAAGCGGGGGCTCCCAAAGCACCGGCAGTTCCCTCCATGGAAAGAATTCCATTTATGGAGACACCAGTCAGGGTTTTCGTACTTGTCCCGGAGAGGGTCAGCTTATTAAAGCCTGAGGGTGTACCGTTAGGGTTGGTAACAATCTGGTCTCCTCCATTATATACCACCGTGGTGTTTCCGGCCGACACGTTTTGCCAGGTACCGTTATTGGTAAGGTATCCTGCTATTCCCATTTCAGATCCCGCTGCCATTGTTAAAGCAGCACCGCTGTTAATTGTTATATCATAAAAATTCGTTGCTCCTGAAATTTCCGCAGCGGGATTGGTGAAGATAACGTTGCTGGTATTCGGATTGAACGTCCCCCCATCGTTGAACCATGCATTGATACTTCCGCTAATAGTCAGCTGAGCCGCTGCAAGCGAATTGAGAACGCCTCCGGATTCTATGGTTATCATCTGAACCTGGGCTGATGCCGGCAGAGAGGGCGAAAAAGCTGTTAATGCGGCATTCGGAATAATAATATTGGAGCCCGATGCCGGTGTAAGGCCCGATGACCAGTTACCATTGGTTGTCCAAAGGGTACTTACTGAGCCGGTCCATCGTATCCTGCCTTCCAAAGCTCCCATGGTTGGGCTTACTCCTCGGTTGGTTGCGGTAAAATCGGTGGCAAACCCAGCAATTTCTATACCGGCAAGGCCGGCATTGGTAGGAATGTAGTTCACAGCCGATACCCCTCCAGGGCTCATAAATATCGGATTAACCGACGCGCTGTTTGCATCCTGTCCGCTTACAAGGGGAAGCGAGGTCACATTGGATCCGTTATAATATCCCAAAACGCCTCCTGAATTCGGGGCGTTGTAATCGTTGTAGTTCAGAGTCAGGGACGAGCCGGAAGAATAGTTGAAATAGGCGGCATAGTGGGTTCCTGAAGCTCCGCTGTTTGAACGGGCATTCTGAAAGATATTGTTTCTGATATCCCGGGTGTTGTCGGGCGAGGCACTGTAGAACGAATAGCTATTGAAGCTTCCGGAAGTTGGTGAACCTCCCAGGTAAACCGTATTAAAATAGATGTTGTTGGTGTTAGCTGCTGCACCCGACTCATGAATCCCAAAGATTGTGGAGGCTGTATTTCCTCCCAAAGCAATAATGTTATTGGAGTAGGAAGTAAGACCATTATTCGCGCTGATTCCATAAACAGCAACCGTTTCCGCACCAGCTCCGGCAGTGAGGCTGTGAATAAAATTTCGGCTTACCGAATTGCCCGTAGTACCCCCATTAAAATACAATCCAACCAGACTTCCGGCAGCATTCGAACTTGTATTGGAAAGGTTGGCTATTGTGTTGCCACTTATGCTTACTGCTCCCGTAGAAGCATTCCTGATTCCATACAGGTTGCTGATAAAGGTGGATGCATTGGCAGCCGAAATTGAGCCGATGGTGTTTTCGCTGCAGTTTACAGCTCCTGTTCCCGCCAGATTAATTCCATAAACATTAGCTCCGGTAGAACCGGAAGATATGCTTATCGATCCTGTGCCGGTTGCTGCGCCAATTGTGTTGGGAGTAGTGGTTCCGATATTCACAGACCCCGCCAAAACATTGATGCCCGACCATGGACTATTCAAAGAATTGCCCCATGCGAAGCCTGTTATCGTATTACCCTGAACGCTACTATTCGCAGATGTTCCCGCAGTGATAGTGATGGCGGAAAATGAATTGTCGAAAGCATTGGTTTTGGTCCAGGTTCCCGAACACAAAGCCGCACTTCCCCCTATATAATTATTACTTATGATTATCCCTGTTGCGGTAAGTGAGGAGATATTTATTGCGGTATAGCCCACACTTAAAGTAGGAATGAAAGTTGTGGTTTCATAAAAGCTGTTTCCGCTAATAGTCCATGCTGAATTGTATGATGCAAGCTGAATTCCGTTTGAAGCCACTCCGCGCCTGAAGGAATCGTAAATATTGTTATTTCGGATTATATTGTTGCTATTATCCCTTCCTGCAGACCCGGCAGAATAAATCGCATTAACGATCCGTGTTGCGGAGTAGCTGGTAATATTGCAGTTCTCGATGATGTTGCCATCGTTGCCATTGCCGGAGGTGGAGGTGGAGAAGAAGATTACTCCCCCTGTAGTATTTCCTGAAATACCTGTGATATTGCAATACCTGATTGAATTATTCTCTGCAGAATTGATAAATTGCAGGGTTGATGGACCAAGGTTTGGATTGGTGTTAGTAATGGTAAGGTTTGTATTACCGGTCTGATTAACTCTACCGTCAATCGTAACATTGTCAGCCCCGTTAAAACTAAACATCGGTCCATTGTCTGAACCACTTAAAGTATACCCTGATCCGGTTGGGTAAATCGTAATGGATGAGAAGTTCGAACTTCCTGTTCCACTTGCGTTAAGTGTTGCAACAGTATTATCGGCGATACTACTTATTATTTGAAGAATTATTTCACCCTGCACAGTTCCATTGTTAACCGCTGCAAAGGCAGTTCGCAAGGAAGTATAATTCCCTCCGCTACCGACCGTTCGGATCGTTTGCGCGTTTGCATAAGTTCCTGTAAAAAACAGGAAGACTGCAGCTATTTTAAGAAATCCAATTCCTGGGCGCGAAATTTCCATAACGATTAATATCCTTGCGGAATCCGGGGTTTTATTTTTTACTAAAAATACAGTATAGTTTATTGACTAAAAATAGGGGTTATTACCTGATTTTTGGCGTGAAACACTTGGTTTAAAATTGGATTTAAGGCTTAATTTTATACTTTTGAAACCAATTATCAAACAGCCATGTTCAGACTTATAATCAGCCTTTGTTTTTTGTTTTTTGCATTTAGCGCAAGTGCACAGGATTTTGAGGTAGCGCCCGTAGTAATTAATTTCACTGCTAATCCCGGTGAGATTCAAACCCGGCAGATCAACCTGATCAACCATTCCCCAAAACCCCAAAAGTACACGCTGAAACTCTCTGATTACGAAATCGATGCCGAGGGAAATAAAAAAGCTGTTCCCCTGGGAACCAGCAAGCGATCCTGTGCAGACTGGATCACACTCAACCCTTCCTTCGTGGAGCTGAATCCAAACCAATCCATTTCGATTGAAGCACTTATGACGGTTCCCAAAGATGGATTCAATACACGATGGAGCATTATTTATGTGGAGGTTTCCAAAGAGCAATCCAGTTCGGATGTCGACAAGAATCTGGCTACCGGGGTTGTGCTGATACCCAGGATCGTTATTATGGTGAATCAATCGCCTCAAAGCAACAATAACTACAAGGCCACCATCGCGGGCTTAAAGGAAGTGAGCAAGCCCGGCGACATGCAAAGATCCTTCGAAGTTCTGGTGACAAACACCGGTGACAATGTTATTGAAGGCAATGTTACCCTGGCTTTGGCAAACATTCAAACCGCCAAAGAAGAAAAATTCAGCCCGGTAAAAGTTACCGTATACCCTGATGCTTCAAGAACCGTTACTTTGCATTTGCCTTCGACTTTAACTAAAGGAAGGTATGCACTTGCCGCCATATTGGATTATGGACACAGGCAGCCCCTGGAAGGAACCCAGCTGATGTTGGATGTAAAGTAGGTTTGAGGTACTATGCGTTATGGACACGCGACTGTCAGTTAATTCTTGTCGCTTAATGAACACTATGAACGATACCGATGAATAAACGCACTATATTTTTTCTGCCGGCAATTATCCTTTCACTTTTGTTGAGCGCTCAGGAACAAACGGTTACAACCTGGTACGATGATGAGCAAACTCAGGTAAAGGAAGTCTTCAAAGTAATTATGAATGAACAGAATAACCCGGTTAAACAAGGGAGTTATAAAATATATCATAAAAACAAACAGGTTTGGCAGGAAGGGGCTTTTGACAATGACCAGCTAACGGGATTGTGGAAGGATTACTATGAATCGGGAGTACTAAAGCAGGAGCTGCAATACGAGAATAATCTGCTTAACGGGATTACCCGGTATTTTTACCCTTCCGGAGCAATTCAGCAGGTTTTACCCTATAAAAACGATCTCCTGAATGGCGAGGTGATAAGTTATTATGAAAACGGGAACATGCAGGAATCGAGCATTTATTCCGAAAATCTCCCCGACGGGGAAATCAAGGCGTATTTCGAGGATGGCAAACCCCGTTTTGTGAAAACTTACATAAAGGGAGTTGAATATGGTCCGGTACTTAGCTATTACGATAATGGCAAGATTAATGAACGATCAAACAAAGTAAACGGTTTGTATGATGGCGTTTTCACTGATTACTTTAAAGATTATGAAGATGGAGCCATAAATATGGTATGTTATTACAACTCCGGTAAATTAAACGGTAAACTCACAGGTTATTATCCCGGGGGAAACATAAAGCTCGAGTGCAATTACAATAATGATGTGATTAACGGGCCGTATACCGAATGGTTCGATTCTATAGGAATTGTGAAGGAAACCGGCCAATACACCGATAACAAGAAGTCGGGAATCTGGACTTCTTATTATCCTAATGGTTTTGTATACACTACGGGTAAATTCAAAGATTCCAGACTTGACAGT
>CAMAZH010000082.1 GCA_945863035.1 Chitinophaga pinensis
CGGGAATTATAATCGTCAGAAACAACCTGCAAATAAGCCTTAGCCGATTCCTTGTTATCCTCGCTAAACACTCCTGCGGAAAAAAAGTACTCTTTTATGCTGATGTCGTAAACGAGCTCAGCCGAGTCGGACATGAAACCGAATCCATTGTTAAAGAAATACATCGCAAACGATTTTGCAGATTCATCCAGGATATCCTTGCTAAACTTATACTTGTCGGCAGGCAATCCAAACTGTTTCAGCAGGGTACGCGGAAGGTCGGTCTGTGAGGCGTAGGTATGGATCGTGGTATCGGAAACTGTTACGGCTCCGCCCGTCCAGATCATCGGGATATTAAACTTCAGGCGGGTGTGGTTTGGGGTGTTTCCCGGATACCGCGAGCCATGGTCGGCAACCACAATAATCAGGGTGTTGTCCCACCAACTGCTTTGTTTTGCATGGTCGATAAAATCGCCCAGACAACGGTCGGTATAGTAAAAACCGTTTTTGCTCATGTGGTCGCGGGAAATACCGGGGAAAATCGTGTCCATCGGCATGTCGTAGGGTTCGTGGCTGCTCAGGGTAAAGCACGAAACGAAAAACGGCCGGGTCAGGGTGTCGATATCAGCTGCCATTTTGGAAAACATAAATTCATCGGGAACACCCCATTTTTGAATGTTCTGCTCCGACGGAAAATCCCTGAGGGTTATCAGGCGGTCCATCGCCGGGTGGGTGAAATAGCTTCTGAAATTGGCAAAGTCCAGATCTCCCCCGTAATAAAAAGCCGTATAATACCCCTTTTCATGAAAAGGTTCTTGCAGGAGCGGAAGGCTCTGTGTTTTTGAGGGAAAATTGATGATTGTAGTAGTTGGTTGAGCAGGGTATCCGCTTAAAAGACTGAGAATGCCTTTTTCCGATCGGTCGCCACTGGAGAAGAAATTCGTGAAAACAACCGAGTTTCGGCAAAGCGTGTCGAGTTCGGGGGTAATACCCGGCTCGCCTCCGAGTTCAGCAATAATTTTATTGGAAAAGCTCTCCAAAATGATAAGGATAACATTAGCGTCCTTTTTTATCATGGGAACAGACTTTGTTTCAGCGGGATAAAATCCCCCGAAGAGTTCCAATGCGCGGTCGTTGTCCATAAAATGATGGGAAGTGGTAAGGCTTTTTCGCTCAACAATGGAATACACCGAATTCCACAGCACATTCACGGCGCTGTGATTTGCAAAACGGTTGCTGTGAAAATAGGCCGATCCGAGGTTCACCGGAGCAATGCCAACTCCTCCCCGGATGGGAATAATAAGCAATCCCAATATGAACAATCCATTCATGCTGTGCGTCCAGGATGGCTCGGAAGCATGGTTAAGTTGGGAATGGACAAATTTCTTGTATACCTTTATTCCCCCGTAATACAAAAGCAGAAAAAACACGAACAACAAAGCCATCTCCAGAAAATTGAGGGAGGCCGCAGCTTCTTTAGGCGTTTTGAGATACACCAGGGGAGTTATGTCGACCTTGAATCCCCAGTAAGAGTATAGCTCCATATCAACCACCCCGAGGTAAAGCACAATAAAAAGGAAGATGAAATTATAATAATTAAGAAAGGCTTTGGTATACCGCATATCGAAAAAGCTCAACAGGCTGATTGCCAGAACGGGAATAACCATAAGGTAAGCACCCGCCGAGAGGTCCAGACGAAGCCCGTGCCAAAGCACGCCAAGCCAGTCGACAAAACCAAGAAGCATTGATTCCTTGTAGTTGAAGGCCATAAACATAAGCTTCTGCAGCAGGAATATAAGAATCCAAAAGAGGTAGTATTTTAAGATAAAGAGTAAACGGGGCTTCATTTTTGGTTAAGGTAAAATAAAGCTAAAATTAATATAAGATTATGAGCAGAAGTAATTTTCCGGTTAATATTTTGGTTTATTAGGTTTTCATCCTAATCGGAAACTCGCTTACCCGGTTAAGAGTCGGGCTATAAGGTCGGTTTTAAAATTTGGAAATCCCCATGATCAAAGGTTTTGAGCCTTCTCGCATAATTTTTTCAACCTGTTCACAAAATCTTTTGTGATTATTTTCTTGTCTTTCAATTTTTTAATACCTTAATTCTGCTTTAACAAATCGAAATTTTCGATGAATTTTCTAAGCTGTTTAAGCAGAATTAATACTCGGATTATTAAACCCTTTTAATCCAACTATTATGACCATAACCAACCAAGTCGCCACTCTCCCCTGGCACCCCGGTCGACGCTGGTCAGTCCGGGATCTCACCTCCATTAACAAGATTATTATCCATCAGGAATTAGGCGAGGGGGATATCGAGGCCGTGAACCACTACCACATCCGGCCAAACCACATTTCTCCCCAAGGCTGCCCTCATTTCTGCTACCATTTCGGGATCGAAAAGTCGGGCCAGATTATTCAGGCCAACGAGATGACGCATATTACCTGGCACACCCCCGGTCAAAACACGGTAGGCATTGGCATCATGCTGGTGGGCAACTTCAACGGACCCGGCCACGATCTGGGAACTGCCGGGCCCAATCCGGAGCAGATGGCTTCGCTGAAGTGGCTTGTGGAGTATCTGAACAAAGCCTTTGCTTTTTCAAACCAGGAACTTTACGGCCATTACCATTTCGGCAAGCCTGCCTGTCCGGGCTTTGCGCTTCAGGAATGGATCGAAACCAGGCGGAGTCGTATTGAAGGGCTCGCCGGTGTGGACAGTGTAAAAAAGACCCTTCCGGAAATACAAAAACGATTAAACGCATTAGGCTATTCCTGCGGCAAGGAGGATGGTATCATGGGAGTAAAAACTCTCGCTGCGATCCGCGCCTTTCAAACCGATGAGAAAATTAAAGCCGACGGAGTCGTGGGGCCGCTAACCTGGAAACACTTGTTACAGAAATCAGAACCATAAAATCCATTCCAATGAAAGCAGACAGAAAACTGAAAGTCGGGGACTCGGGCTACTGGGCAACCTGGTTTGCCAAGCTGCTGTTCACCCTGATCAGTGTTAAGGTATGGGGACTCATCGCAGGAACCGCCATATCAACCTGGTTACTTATGATTCATTGCAACCAGGCTCCGGTAGTCGTAGGCGACAAAGTTATCGAATATGGCATCAACGGTGCGCAGTGGGTCACCTTCAACACAACCATCTGGGCTCTTATTTTCGGGATGAAGGAAATTTTCAGGATCAGTGAGCAAAGGGAATACAGTGAGCGTGCAGGACTTATTGAAAATCTCGACACCCGGATCAGGATTGCGAAAATTCAAAAGGGGAATCAGAAGAATTCCGGGGAAAAAACAACTTCGGTAGAATTTGAAACGGTGGGAAGCGAACCCGATCCCATTTAAAAAGAAGCGCCATGATAAAAAATATATTCTGGATACTGGCTATATTGCTCCTGCTGGGAATAATTGCCCTTTTTATCTGGGGAGACCGGATCGAGCCCGGATCGGTGCTGGCAGGGCTGGCGGCGTTCATCGCCGCGATAAAATCCAAGCTCCTGGGGAACGGGAATCTTATGGAACGGCTTGCAGATATCGAAAAATCTCATACTCTCAAACGTGACGAATGGGAAAAAATCAAACAGGAGTACGACCAAAAATATGAAATCCTGAAGTTAAAGATGGATACTCTGGATAACCGCACTGAAATTATCAAACAACAACTGCAGCAAACCAAACAGGAGAATTACAAGCCCGGGAAACGAAGCGAGCAGGAGATTCTCGACTGGCTCAACAATAACAAATAAAACCCTTAGGTATGAAGAAACTGATTTTTCTACTACTGGGTTTTTTTCCCTTGTGTCTTGCCGGCCAGCCAGGCACAGAGGTTCTTTATCCCGGAGGCAGGCTTTTCAACCCCGGCCCCGACACGCTGTTCTGCATTTCAAAGCCAAAGTTGGAGACCCTGATGGACCGTGAGGAACTGAACCGCGAACTTATTGCCGGACTCGAAAACCGGGCAGCCATCTGCGACTCGCTATTGGTTCTGAAGATCCGGGAATCCGAAAACTGGCGTATCCAACTATTGGAAACAGACATGCTGTTGGAAAACGCAGAAATGCTCCGCGCAAAGCAAGAGCACAAGCATAAGATCAGAAAGAAAATCTGGTTTGGAGCCGGTGTGGCTTTAGGCTGGCTGGTTTGTGCGCTTTTGTGAAGCGACAGAGAGAATTCCTCTTTAGCTTCTTGGAATAGGAAATGTAGAATAATTCTAAATTGCGGTTGCGAATACACGGCATTTAATAGTTCATTTACAACCTTCGCACAAGTGGTTAAAATTTAAGTATGATGAAATTTGGGATAGCTTGTTCTATGCCCACCAAAAATCATTTGCACGAAAGAAACTAAAATCAATCCATTTTGCCGGCCGCATTTCCAAATTAACTACATTTGACTTTGTAAGTTTAAAACCGGATAGCAATCCTCGCATTTACCCCCAAAAACCCCACCCCCATCAAAAAAAAATACTTGTCCATTTAAAATCAAATCCGATTCTGTATATTTATCCAACTTATTACTCAACAATGGTTTTGATCGGTAAAGCCCGCAAAATAACTGTTAAGCATTATCTTAATAAAAGAGCCAAGGCAAAGTTATTAAGGGAGGAGAAGTATTATCCGCTTTACATCCAGCTTATCGTTTCCGGACAGAAAGCCCAGCTGAAAAGCAAAATCCATGAGTATTTCAGTTCCTACCGGGGATATATCGAGAAGCTTTACACCGATAAGGAGAAAGCCAAACTGGTTAGTCAGGGTTATTTTTCAGAGGCATTATATAAAAAAATAACCGGCGAAAAGGTTTTTCCGCTCACAAATCTGTTCGTCGACGAAACAGAGCTGATTTCCAGGATTATCAAGTCGATACTTCTCTATAACACCAAGAGTTTTTCCCTGAACAATTTCAGTTCGGTTTACGATCTGCACATTCAGGATATCCACGAGATACTCCAACAGGCTGTTAAGCAGCAATACCTGCGCGAACTCAACGAGCTTTTTTTAAAATCGACGAAAAGCGAGGATTCCCGCAAACTCTTCAAGGTTTCGAATTACTTCATCCATTTTATCAACTGGGACAACAGTTTTTGCAATTATTACGAAACCACCTACGAAGCGCTGCCCAGCGAGATCAAGTTTCTCGAAAACTACCTGTCGGAAAACCTGAAACTCAACATCAAATCCCTGCTGGCCTTTCATTCCCGCTCGAATTACCTGCGAAGGTCGCTCGACAAGACAGAAAACGGCCAACTGCCGAACATCAATTACATCGACTGGCTCGACACGGGAAGGGAATTCGTATCCAAGGAATTCATTAATATTTTCGGAAAACATAAAGCTTCGGAATATCTGGGCGCACTCGACCTAATTCTTTCCAGAGAACTGGTCCCTGCAGTGGTTTTGTAATTGGCCTCAAATTACCAGATTTCCAGCCTGAATCGCTTAAGTTCCTGAGCTTTTCCCCGGGCATCACCGCAATGTTTATCGAGTGTGGCCCAAAAATATTTTCCGTGATTCTTGTGTATTGTGTGAACCAGTTCGTGCAGAATTATGTAATCGCAAAGATGGTCGGGCAACCTCACAAGATGGAGGTTGAGGTTAATCCCGTTTTGACCTGTGCAGCTTCCCCAGCGGGTTTTCATGTTTTTGATGCTTAAGCTGCGGTATTGAAACCCGTGATTCTTTGCCAGTTCGTCGATCCGGCCCGGGAGCATGGCTTTGGCTTCCTTTCTCCAGGTTTCGAGAATGGCAAGCCTTATTTTCGACTGAACATCCGCAGATGTAATCACTTGGGTAAACGGAACCGACACCAGGATTTTTCCCTCCCGTATTTTTCGAAGTACTTTTTCGCCTTCTATTCTTTCAATCTGAAGTATGTGGTCTCGGGTCGAAAATTCGCTTAACTCATGGAACACTGTGATTTCACCGGCACGTTCTCTGAGACCCTCCCTGGTTTTAAGTATCCATGGGATCTTTTCCCTCACAAAACTCTCAGCCTGCCTGTAACTTACATGAAACGGTATGGTAACGTTAACATCCTTTTCTGTCTTCACACGTATGGTTAATCGCCTGGCTCTTTTGCTCTTTTTGAAATTCACTTCCCCCAATCCGTCAAAATTTATAATTCTTTCCTCTCCCATTATACAATTCTATTTAAGCTTTTCGTTATCTTTATGTTTTTTAAATTTTTTACTGAAATGAAGTCAAAAATACGAATAATAGTTTTCTTACTACTCTCCGCTTTGATATTTCAGGTTCCCGCTTTTTCACAGGAACCATGGAGCCTCGAGCAGTGCATTGTGTATGCGCATGAGAACAACATTCGGATCAAGCAGCAAACGCTCAATACCGAATACAGTAAAAACAACCTGGAGCAGTCAAAAATGGAGCGGCTTCCAAGTCTCAACGGTTCGGGTTCCTATGGCGTTACTTTTGGCCAGGGGATTGATCCCATTACCTATGAGTTCAAGAACCAGACGGTGCAGTCGATTAACATGAGTCTTAATTCCTCGGTTACTCTTTTCGGGGGATTTCAAACCTCGAACACCATACGTCAGAACGATTTCAATCTGCAGGCCAGTCTTCAGGACCTGGAAAAACTCAAGAACGATATCGCTCTTAACATTGCCGCCGCCTATCTGCAGATATTGTTCAACAGCGAACTCCTTGAGGTTGCCAAGGCGCAGCTCGAAATAACCCGTTTGCAGGTCGAACGCACCAGTGTTTTGGTTAATGCGGGAAGCCTTGCCAAAGGGGGACTTCTGGAGATACAATCCCAGCAAGCCTCCGAAGAGCTTCAGGTGGTAAACCTGGAGAACGATTTGATTCTGTCTTACCTCAACCTTACCCAGTTTCTCGATCTGGAGTCGGCCGAGGGCTTTAGCATTGTAATTCCGGTACTTTCCGACATTGAGGAAAACGAGTTGCTTTTTGGGGTCAACATGGTGTATGCCGAAGCGGTAGCCGCCCTCCCCCAGATAAAAAGCGCGGAGTATAAGTACAACGCCGCCGAATCGGGCCTCGACATCGCCAAAGGAAGCCGTATCCCTTCCCTCCGCTTATCGGCCAGCTATGGTTCTGGTTATTCCGACATCCGCACCCGTATCGACAACAGTACCTATCCCATGAATGAGCAGCTTCGCGATAACGCCAGTGCCAGTCTCTTTTTGAGCCTGAGTGTTCCGATCTTCAACAACTACCGGATACGTAACGGGATCAAAAATTCCAGACTTAACCTCTCAAGCACTGAGCTTGAACTGTCGAATGCAAAGAATCTTCTTTATAAAGAAATTCAACAAGCATATGCCGACGCTCTTGGCGCTCTGAAAAAATACAGGGCAACCGAAAAGGCCCTGGTTTCAATGGAGGAGTCGTTCAAATATACTCAGGAAAAATACCAGGTAGGCCTCGTGAATGCTGTCGATTTCAATGTTGCAAAAAACCAGCTTACCAGCACCCAGTCCGATCTGCTGCAAGCCAAATACAATTATATTTTCAAAACAAATATTCTCAACTTTTACCGGGGCGAACCCATCAAAATCTAATGCGATAAATCTTCTTTGTTTCCATTGGAGGAAGCCCGGAACATTGAAGTTTTGTTGACTAAATAAAATTACAGAAATGAAATCGAAAAAAATTCTAAGGTACGTCCTGATTATTGCAGTGATTGCAGTGGCAGTTATGGTTGTTGGCAAAAAGAAGGGCTGGTTCGGAAACGAGTTCAAAATCAAAGTAGCCGTTGAAAAAGCCGAAAAAAGAGACATCATCGAGGTTATTACCGCTAACGGGAAGGTTCAACCCGAAACCGAAGTCAAAATCAGCCCCGAGGTCTCCGGGGAAATCGTGGAGCTGAATGTTAAAGAAGGCGATTTCGTGGAGAGAGGAAAACTCCTGATAAAAATCCGCCCCGATAATTACATCTCTATCCTCAACGGTGCCGAAGCATCCGTAAACAATGCAAAAGCAAGGCTTAAGCAAACCGAGGCCAGGCTGATTCAGGCCAAGCAGGATTTCGACCGCAACAAAACCCTTTGGGAACAAAAGGCGATTTCGGATTCGGAGTTCGAACAGATCAGCTCCGCATACGCCTCCGCGGTAGCCGAAAAAGAAGCTGCAAGCTTTTCGGTCGAAAGTGCCCTGGCCTACATGAAAGAAGCCCAGGAAAACCTTCGCAAAACCTCCATTTATGCTCCTATGGAGGGAACCGTCTCCATGCTTAACGTGGAGCTTGGCGAACGCGTGCTGGGTACCAATATGATGACGGGTACCGAGATGCTTCGCATTGCCGACCTCAACCGCATGGAAGTTGAAGTTGAAGTCAATGAAAACGACATTGTGAAAGTTCATAAATCAGACACCGCTCTTATCGAAATGGACGCCTACCTGGGCAGGAAATTCAAAGGGCTCGTAACCGAAATCCCGGTGTCGGCCAAATCAACCGGCCTCACAACCGACCAGGTTACAAACTTTAACGTCAAAATTCTACTTATCAGCGACGATTACCAGGATCTGGTAAGCGAGAAAAACCAATACCCCTTGCGCCCCGGTATGTCTGCCACCTCCGATATTCAGACCTCCAGAAAATTCGGGGTGTTCACAATCCCGCTGCAGGCGGTCACAACCCGCCAGGACACACTTGCCATGGCACAGGACTCAAGCGCTGTTAAGTCGGACAAGCAAACTGCCCAGAACAAAAAAGACGAACTTATCGTTGCCTTTGTCGCCAGCGGCGATAAAGCTATCATGAAAACCGTTGAGACCGGCATTCAGGACGATAAGTATATTGAGATACTTTCCGGACTTGAAGCCGACGATGAAATTATTTACGCCCCGTATTCGGCTGTTTCTAAAAAACTGGAGAACAATAGTCAGATTGAAATTGTTGATATTAAAGACTTGTTCAAAGGCGAAAAAGAAAAGTAGTAATCCTTGCTTATATTATGACATATATTCTTAACCTTGAAACATCCACTACGGTATGCAGTGTCTCTGTTACAGGGGATGAGAAAATTTTATCCCTGCGTGAGATAGCCGATGCCAAATCGCATGCATCCCTCTTGATTCCTTTTATTACCGAGGCGCTCGATGAAGCAGGGATTAAAACCCATGATCTTTCAGCCATTGCGGTTAGCAAGGGCCCGGGGTCCTATACCGGTCTTCGGATAGGGGTCTCCACCGCAAAAGGTCTGGCCTACGCCTTGAATGTTCCCCTTATTTCGGTGGATACACTCTATAGCATGGCCTCGGGGTTTCTCTCCCGTTTTCCGGAAATCGCAAGGGATCCGGAGGCACTGTTCTGTCCAATGATCGATGCCCGCAGGATGGAAGTATACACTTCTGTTTATAACGCTGATCTTCAGGAATTGCGGCCAATCAAGGCCGAAATCATCAATCAGGATTCCTTCGGGGATTTGTTGAAAGAACAGCGTGTTCATTTTTTTGGCGATGGCGCTCTGAAATGCAAGGAAACAATACATTCCGCATCGGCGTTCTTTCACAGTGAGTTTCATCCCTCAGCCTCTTTCATGGGAAAAATCGCATTTACGCATTTTAAGAACTCCCAATTCGAAAATCTTGCCTATTTTGAGCCTTTCTACCTGAAGGATTTTGTGACAACGGTTCCCGTAAATAAGTTAACAGGCTTTTAAAATGAAATTATTGCCCGAGGCATTCGGGCACAGTTATTGTCTCAGGTCATTTATGAAAACCATGAAACAGATTATTCTCTATATCGCACTTCTTTTAGTTAGCCTTTCGTCAGCGGCACAGATCGCCCAAAACCGATTTGTCCCGGGGGAAAAGCTTAAATTCGTGATCTATTACGGACTTGTCAACGGCGGCTACATCGACGCTGAGCTGCTTGCCGCAGAGTACGAGGGGAAAAAAGTATACCATTCGAAAATGCTTGCCACCACTTCAGGGCTTGCCGATGTGCTCTATAAAGTAAGGGATGAATACCAGTCGTACTTTAACCCGGAAAACACTCTTCCTTACAAGTCGGTAAGAGACATCAGCGAGGGGAAGTACAAACGCTATGACCTGGCCTTTTTTGACCACGCAAATCTTAAGGTGGTAAACAGTAAAAGCAAGGAATTCGCAGTTCCGGCCGATATCCGTGACATGGTCGCAGTTTTCTATTACATCCGGAACAAGGATTTTGAAAGCATGAAGCCGGGAGAGATTATTAAGGTAAACACCTTCTTCGACAATGAGGTTTTCCCGTTCGACATGAGGTACCGTGGCATTGTAACCGTGAAAACCAAGAAAACCGAGTACCGCTGCCATAAACTGGTTCCGTATGTGGAGCCAGGCCGTGTTTTCGAAAACGAAGACGATATGAGCATTTACCTTTCAGCCGACCGCAACCGTGTACCCATAAGGGTTGAATTCAACCTGAAAGTAGGTTCGGTAAAGTGCGACCTTATTGAATATTCCGGCCTGAAATACTAAATATATTGGAAAGCCCGAAAGTTTTTCCTTATTTTACACTCCTTTTTAAAAAAAGCAAAACCCGAACAACTAATAGTTTTTTATGGCTACAACAGCAGATTTCAAGAATGGTTTGTGCATGATGTATAATGGCGATTTATATACAATTGTACAGTTTCAGCATGTGAAACCCGGTAAAGGCGGAGCTTTTGTGAGGACCAAACTGAAAAATATCAAAACCGGCAAGGTTATCGACAATACCTTTAACGCGGGAGTTAAAATCGACACGGTGCGGATCGAGAGAAGGCCTTACCAGTTTCTTTACAAAGATGATTTGGGCTACCATTTCATGCATATGGAAACCTTCGAGCAAACCTCCCTGAGTCCCGATCTTATCGAAAACCAGGATCTGATGAAAGAAGGCCAAAATGTAGAGATGATGGTGCACGCTGAAACCGAGACACCCCTTTCGTGCGAGCTCCCTCCATTTATTGTTCTGGAAGTGACCTACACCGAACCCGGCATCAGGGGCGACACCTCCTCCTCCACGGCTCTCAAGCCCGCCACCCTGGAAACAGGCGCGATAATTATGGTCCCCCTCTTTGTTAACCAGGGAGATAAGATTAAAGTGGATACACGCGACCGGTCATACTCCGAGCGGGTAAAGTAATTTTTTATCCCCATACCCCTACTTGAGACTTTACAAGCTGGTATTGACGGATCCAAGAGATTAGAAAACATTTCCATTTTGCTGAAACAGAAAATTCCTTATATTTACCAAAATGTAAGGAATTCTCTTTATTATGGCAGACAGATACTCTTCTTTAAAGCGCCTTCAGATTTCCAATTTCAAGCTCAACTCACTGCTTGAAATTACCAATGCCATCAACGAAAACCTCTCGGTTGACGACCTTCTGAAGCGCTATAAGAAAATCCTTACCGAAGAGCTCGAGATTGGGAAAGTGATCATTTTCAAACTCAATGGCGCCAACTGGGACTGCATCATAAACGCGGGCTTTCCCGAGGCACTTACCCGATCCTTCAACCCTTCCGTACAGCTGCCTTCCCTTACCGAAATCACATTTATTTCAAGTGACCCGAATCGGTTTTCCGATGAGGTCGACATCATTATTCCCGTTAACCATAAGGAAAGTCCCGTTGCCTATGTGCTAATCGGCGATGTTGATGAGGATGCCGAGGGCATCAGTCCTATCATCAAGCACCTGCGGTTTATCCAGACCCTCTCCAACATCATCATTGTTGCCATTGAGAACATCCGGCTTTACAACGAGAGTCTCCAACAAGTGGCCATAAAAAGGGAAATGGAGCTGGCTTCGCGCATGCAAACCATGCTTATCCCCTCACACAATAAACTCCCCTGGAACACAAAAATACATTTCAATGCATTTTATCATCCTCATTACGATGTGGGCGGAGATTATTACGATGTCATTGAGCTCTCGAAAGAAGAAGTTGGGTTTTGCATCGCCGACGTGTCGGGAAAGGGCATTTCGGCCGCCATTCTGATGTCGAATTTCCAGGCTAACCTCAGAGCCCTCTTTATACAGGGAGCCGATCTTTCCACCTTGGTTGAGCTTCTTAACGAACGCGTACTGAGCAGCGCTAACGGCGAAAAGTTCATTACCCTCTTCATCGCGAAATACAACTACACTACCCGAAACCTCGAATATATAAACGCCGGACACAATCCCCCGCTGCTCTTTGATAAAAACAGCTCGAGCCTCAGCCTATTGGAAAGCGGCTGTGTTGGCATGGGAATGCTCGACGAGATCCCCGTTATCAACCGGAAAACCATTCCCATCACAGGGCCCTCAAAACTTCTGCTTTATACCGACGGACTTGTGGAACTGATCGAGGGTGACGATGTTGGGTATGGCTACAAATTCATTGAAGAGGAAATCTCCAACGGGAAGTTCATAGAACAAAACATGGAGGACATCATCGTCCAGCAGAAAATTGAAACCGGCAATGCAGCAATATTCGATGATATTTCTATTCTTGGGATTGAGTTTACAGGGGAGTAGATTCCTTGCGGGTGTATTTCAGATCAAGTGCTACCAGAATTGCTGTAAAGCCCCAGAAAAGTGCCGATGCCTTATCCGTTTCAAGGAAATTATTGAGAATCCCATGAATGTAATAGGTTATCAAGGATAGTAACACAGATAGCGCCAGTATCTTAACCTGCTTGCTGTTGCTTTTAAAGAAAACCCTCATCCCGGTTCTCAGGGTAAGCACAATAATCATCAGTATGCTGAGCAAGCCGGGTATCCCCTGCTCTGCCAGCGGGCCGAAGTATTCCGAATGGGCATTCCCAAGGGTATGGGCATTGGTTGAAATACTGGTGCGCTCCCATGAATTTTGAAAAGCCCCGTACTGAAACATATAGGTTCCGGGCCCAAAGCCAAACAGCGGTCTTTCCTTTGCCATGCGAAGCGCACAACTCCAGCGGTTCAGCCTTTCGAGGTTGGATGCATCGGTTTGCACATTGGAAATCGACCGTATGTGTTCGGTGAATTTCCCCGAGGAGGTTTGCTTGTTCCCTTCGAGCTTCAGCATAATCTCCGTCTGAAAGGTGAAAAACAGGCTAAATACGATCACAACCGCAGCCACCACATACTGCCAGCGGATTTTCAGCAATACCAGCAACCAGATTCCTGCAACACCCACCAGACTCACCCAGGTTGCCCGGGTATAGGAGAAAACGGTGGCCAGGAAAAATAGCACAATCAGCAGGAAGAACAAAAATCTTTTCAAGTGAGAGATCTGTCTGTAGTAGGCAAAGAACAAGCCAAGCAGCACCGGAATCATCATCCCGAGCGCCATTCCATAAGCGGTGTGGTCGTTGTAAAAAGGCTTGACAACCGAATGGGCAGCCATCTGGTTAAGTAAACCATGGGAACTATGCCGCACCAGAGAATAAATAATTACGATAGAGAAAGGTATAATATATAGCCAGATATACTGTCTCATATTTTTCTTGCTCTTGAATATTTCAGCAGCAATAAGGTAAAAAGCAACAACAAACCAGATCCGGGCAACCAGAAACTTTACCGATACCAGCGGCATGGAGCTGGTTATGCTGGTAACCACAATCCATGCGATGTTAAAATAAACGGCAATGGTAACCGGATGTCGCAAAATCCGGATGTCAAGCCGTTGCCCCTTCAGGTACTTCAGGAAAAACAAGATCATTACCCCGGCCAGCATGGGCTCTGTGGGAAGAAAAAGATCCACCCCGATATGCCTGCCTACAATGTCGGTGAGGGGAATGGACAAAGGCACAAAAAACACAATCAGGTAAACGAATTTGTCGAGGGAGGCAAACGCCATCCACGCCAGTAACAAAATTACCGGAATAACGGGGAAATAAAAGATCTCATAGTATATCAATGCCGCATTCAATACAACAAATGCGAAACTGATAAGATATACTTTGATACCTGTATCCAAAGACTTTAATATGGAGACGATGGAGTTTATTTCAGTTTTGTTTTAAGATTCTCGCTTACTATCAGCATTATCAATCCAAACATAAAAGCCGACAAAGTGGATACGATCACAATAATGGACTTCTTGGGATAAACCTTTTTTTCGGCTTTAAATGCCTGGTCTACCACAAATTTATGCGGCAGATTCTGCTCAGCCTCAACTTTCGCTTCCACAACCCTCTGTTTCAGACGGCTTAGTATACTTAGCTTGAAACTCATTTCATTGTTTAACATGTCGTAGGTTCCGCCATGTTTCGACAACATCTTAAGCTTCTCGTCGATAACCCGCATTGCATTGGCATTTCCTGCCAGAAGAGCCTTTCCGTATGCTTCATGGTACCGTTCGGCCTGTACTGAATAATTGTTGACCCCGTAGGAACGGATCACATCCAGAGAGTCTTTTGTCATCTGGGCCGAAATTTTCATCTCATCGTATTCCTTTTCTACAACAAGATAAGCCTCAACAGCCCTTTGCTTTAAAATCTGATGGAACACTGTGTCGGTAAATGCGGAAATGTTATTTGCAATATCAGCTGCCATCTGCGGATCTTTATCCATAACCTCGATCTCCACCGACATATACTCGGTTCTCCGGAAACTGACTTTCGACCGGTACGCAGCATCAAGCTGGGTAAGCGGAAAAGCCGAAGCGGAATCGATTTTGTAATGGGCCATCAGGTTGTGCTTTGCAACAATCTTGTTTTTGATCTCTTCTGAGTTCAATACCTGCAGAAGTTGCTCGGCCTGATCTTCCTCACCAATTTCATAGATGCTGTACCTTCCCCCGTAATTGTCGGACAAAAGGTTCTTGGAAATAGAGGCATTTGCCGTTGGAAACAATATTACAGTTGCCTTGAAAAGAGGAGTGATCGTAAATGAGATAATGATGGAGAGAATTGCAGCTGAGGCGGATATTATTGCCAAAGCCCTCCGCTTTTCCCAAATATAGATCAGTAGATCGGTCGACGCAAAATCGTATTTTGCGCTACTCGTTTTTTCCTTTGCCATCGTTAGAAGTTTATTGATTTAAAGATTTTTTTAATTATGATTTGAGCCTCACTAAAAAGTAGTTTTTCTTTCCCTTTTGCACCAAAATATATTTACCGTTCAGGAAATCACTTTTTGTTATAACCCGGGCTTCGCTCTCGACCTTTTCTTTGTTTATGCTCAACCCGCCACCCTGTATCATTCTCCGTAATTCACCCTTGGAACTGAAAACCCCGGTGTCATCGGCCAGAAAGTCAAGAATTCCCCGTTCGCTCTGTATCTCGCTGATTTCATGCTGAGGCACTCCCTCGAAAACAGCAAGAAACATATCCTCCTTTAAATTTCTGAGCGATTCGGTAGTACCTTTTCCAAATAGTATCTCGGACGCATCCACAGCCGAATTGTAGTCGTCCGTGCTGTGAACCATACATGTTAATTCTTTGGCCAGTACTTTCTGAAGGGTACGCTCATGAGGCGATTTTTTATGTTCCTCCACCAGACTCTCAATCTCAGTTCGGGAGAGTAGGGTAAAAATCTTCACATATTTCTCCGCATCCTCATCAGATACATTAAGCCAGAACTGGTAGAATTTATAGGGGGATGTTCGCTTTGCATCGAGCCAAACGTTGCCTTCCTCGGTCTTGCCGAATTTCCCGCCGTCGGCTTTTGTGATCAAGGGACAGGTTAAAGCATAGGCTTCGCCGCCCCCGATTCTCCGGATCAGTTCAGTACCGGTAACTATATTCCCCCATTGGTCGGACCCACCCATCTGCAAACGGCAGTTTTTTGTACGGTAAAGGTGGAGGAAATCAAATCCCTGAACCAACTGGTAGGTGAATTCCGTGAATGACATCCCCGTACCCGAATCGGAAGCAATGCGCTTTTTTACCGAATCTTTCGACATCATGTAGTTTACCGTAATGTGCTTGCCAATGTCGCGGATAAAGTCCAGGAAAGAATAATCTTTCATCCAGTCGTAATTGTTTACAAGCTCTGCACCGTTAGTGGTTTCGGACGAGAAGTCGAGAAACTTCTCCAATTGGTTTCTCAAACATTCCTGATTGTGCCTCAGGGTGGGTTCGTCAAGTAGGTTGCGTTCCTGCGATTTTCCCGAGGGATCGCCGATCATCCCGGTAGCTCCTCCCACCAAAGCGATGGGCTTGTGTCCGCAAACCTGAAAATGCTTCAGCATCATAACCCCAACCAGATGTCCGATGTGCAGGGAGTCGGCAGTGGGATCGATACCCAGATAAGCACTGGTTACTTCTTTGTTCAACTGTTCTTCGGTGCCGGGCATAATATCGTGAATCATGCCCCTCCATTTGAGTTCTTCTATAAAATTCATTAAAAAATAATTTTCCCAAAGATAATAATACTTATTAATTAACTAGGGAGACGAACTGCAAGTAAAGCACATGACAGAAAGTCTCCAAAAATTGGAGTTTGTGCCTGATAATATCGGGGGAAATCAATCGGTCGGGTTGGCTGAAACCGGAAACTGTGGTATGGGGTTTTTGAAATTCTCCTTCATGCTTTCGAAGTTCAGGTAAGGAAACACAAAAGGCGCAACTTTGGATATGGGCCGGTATAGGATCGACTCGTCTTTTACCTCCTCCTTTAAAATTCCCTTTGTAAACTCGCTTGAATCAATGATGCTGAAAAGAACACTTAATACAAAGGCCCATTTGAGCACACTGAAGACAACTCCCAGCAGCCTGTTAACAAATCCCAGAGCAACGGCTTTAACAAAGCGGTCGAGAAGCCAGCCTATCAGACGTACCACGATAACCACAAGAATAAAGGTAAGGGCAAAAGAGAGCAGGCTCAAGTGTTTTGGGTTCGGATGAAACCAGCTGTCAAGGTATACTCCCACGAAAGGAGAAAAATGAATGGCTGCAAATACGCCAAGAATAAGGGCCACAAGGGTTGCCACGGAAATAATCAGTCCTTTGGTGAATCCACTATAAATTCCCCACAAGAGCGGGAGAGCGATAAAAACATCAAGATAGGTCATAACTCGGGTGTGGTTTTTTGTTGAAATCCCCCGAAATAACATGGAATTTCAATTGTATAAACATTCCAAATTTAATCGGATTTTAAATCCCCCGGGAAAAAAAACGCCATTATCTTTGAACCGTTTCAGGACTTTTAAGGCGCAAAACC
>CAMAZH010000083.1 GCA_945863035.1 Chitinophaga pinensis
GCTTCTTTCTTCAGAAGATCAATATACTCTTCTACATTTTCTGTTGGACTGCCTTCAGCGGGCATGTAGCGTATTACAGTTACTTCGCCAATTACTGTGCTTTCTTTTTTGTCCTGGTCCACAGCGATAAAATCATCTGTGTTGGTAACAACCTTCCCGGTTTTGTCCACCACGAATTGCACCAAAACTCTTCCCTGAACCTGCTTGTCAGCGGCTTCCTTTGGATACTTTACTGATGTGGCAATATACTTTCTTATCGCATCCATTCCCCCGGGAAAAACAGGCATCTGTTCTGCCTCGAAGTATGCTGTGTTCAGTTCTTCTGCTCCTATAATGGCATTGTTATCAGAGCTTTTCTCTGTGCAGGCAAAAGCCAGAACAATTAGCAGACTTAATGGGATGAGCAGAAATACCTTCCAGGTATTTTTCCTGCCGTTTTTTTCTTTGTTCATCATGGCAATTCTGTTTTTAATGAGTGAATAATTGAAATTGTTGGTTATTGAGATTGAAGCGCTTCCTATTAAATGTTCCAGAATGGTTATCTGGTATTCCTTCCGGCTGAATCCGGTTTCAAGTGCACCCTCATCGGCAAGGTATTCATGCACATTCTTGATTTCATCCCTGTACCACCAAATAAGGGGATTAAACCAAAATGCGGCAGATAATACTTCCATGTAAATCACATCAATGGAATGTAATTGGGTAGCATGAACCTTTTCATGTGCAACGATTCGCTCCTGTTCTTCCAGGCCTGCCGTCTGCCCGATAAAAATATTCCTGAAGAAGGAATAGCTTATATTTTTGTCTTTTAGCAAAAATACTTTCACGCTGGATTTCTGATCGGGCTGATTCTTCCTGGTTTTATTCATCAGTAGAGATAAGCTGATTAGCAACCGGAGGGATATGATTCCAGAAACAACGAAGTATATAAGTTTTGCATAATAGCCTATCGGTATAGCAGAGGTCTCCTTAATTAGCCGTATGCCATTGCTGTAAACAACAACTTCGTCGATCAGAAAAGTAGGAAAGGGGTATTCGGCTATCGAAAATGTTAAGGGTATTGCGGGAAGAATCATCGCCAATCCTGAAGAAACCAGAAGATACACCCTGCGAATCCGGAAATTCCCCTCCTTTAAAAGAATAATCCTGTATACTAATGCAAATAGCGCCAGTGCCAGGACCGATTTTAGCACATATATTATAAAATCATTCATCGCCTTTCTCTTTTAAGTCTTGCAACATTTTGATAATTTCATCAGCTTCTTTAACGTCCATCTTCCTGTTTTTAGCAAAGAAGGAAACCATCTGACTGGCAGAATTGCCAAAATAGTTCATAACCATTTCATTCATCCGTTCGCGCGAGTAATCCTTTTTGTTTATCAGGGGATAATACCTGTGCGACTTGCCATACTCAGCATGACCAACGAACCCTTTTGTTTCCAGAATCCTTACAATTGTGGAAACCGTATTGTACGCGGGTTTAGGCTCATCCATCCGGACAATGATGTCCTTTACAAATCCCTTTTCAATTTCCCAAAGGATCTGCATAATCTGCTCTTCTGCTTTTGTTAACTCTTTCATCTTTGTTCGAGGGATTGTTTATGCAAATATAAACTAAATATTTAGTTTACAAACTAAAATATTAGTTATTAAATCCGAAATTGTTTTAAATTTCTCATAATTAGATGTTTGAAAATGCAGATAAACATGAATATCTTACTTGCATTAGCTTTAAATGAGGTTGAATGTATTTGAATTCCTGTGATTTAATCCTTTTTAACTCAGGCTTATGGTTTTTACTCTATTTTAGGAAATGTGGCAATAATTCCTTAACAACTTAATTTGTTTTCTGATTTTTTTGGTGTAACATTAGTATCCAATTAAGACTCAAAATGAATCGTCCGGATATAATTAGTGAGTTAAAAAAGCAATCCACTGTTTTGTGGGATGTAATTGTTATCGGGGGAGGGGCAACCGGATTGGGGATTGCTCTTGACGCTGCCACCCGCGGATACAAAGTTCTTTTGCTCGAGCAATCCGATTTTGCTAAGGGAACCTCATCCCGCAGCACAAAACTGGTCCACGGAGGGGTGAGATATCTGGCTCAGGGCGATCTTTTATTGGTCAGGGAAGCACTGCGGGAGCGAGGTTTAATCCTTAGGAATGCACCGCATCTCACGCTTAACCAGGAATTTATCATTCCGCTTTACACCTTGTGGGATGTTGTTCTATATTTTTTCGGGCTAAAATTTTATGATATTCTCGCTGGTAACTTAAGTTTAGGCAAGTCATATTTTTTAAGCCGGAAAAAGACAATGACCCGTCTTCCGCTTTTGGTTTCAGAGGGTCTAAAAGGAGGGATGGTCTATCACGACGGGCAGTTCGACGATGCCCGAATGGCGTTGGCTCTTGCTCATTCCTGTATTAATAAGGGAGGAACAGTAATCAACTATATTCAGGTTACCGGTTTGCTAAAAAATGATTCAGGCCAAATAAGTGGAGTTAAGGCTATGGATAAGGTCTCCGGGGATGAATTTGATCTAAAGTCCAAACTTGTGGTAAATGCAACCGGAGTTTTTGCCGATGAAATCACTGGAATGGACATTCCCGGATCTAAACCAAGCCTCAGACCCAGTCAGGGTGTGCATATTGTTCTTGATAAATCTTTTATGCAAAGTTCTTCAGCCCTAATGATCCCGAAAACTGACGACGGAAGGGTTCTTTTTGCAATCCCCTGGTATAATGAAGTTGTAGTTGGAACAACAGATACGCCCATCGAAACGGTAAGCCTTGAGCCGGTTGCCCTTGAGGCGGAAATAGATTTCATTCTTGACACTGCGGGGAAATATCTGGTCAGGCCTCCTGTCCGCAAGGATGTGCTCAGTATTTTTGCCGGCTTGCGTCCTCTTGCTGCAAATCCCGACAAATCGACCAGTACAAAGGAGGTATCCCGACGGCACAGAATCACCTTATCCCCCTCTGGTCTGCTGACAATTATTGGCGGAAAATGGACAACCTATAGAATAATGGCTAAGGAGGTTATTGATAAGGCTATTCGTGCAGGATTCCTGCCAAAAAGGAAATGTCTGACATCCGGGTTGAAGCTGACATCTGTATTGGTTGCCGGATCAACTGATCGCTTGAGAATTTATGGTGAAGGAATATTTGAAATTGAAAAGATGATTGACGAAAATCCTGATCTGGGAATCCCCATTAGTCCGGAGTTCGCTTTTACAAAAGCTGAAATCATCTGGGTTTGTCGCAATGAGATGCCTGTTATGCTTGAAGATGTTCTGGCAAGAAGGACCCGCGCCTTGTTTCTCAATGCCCGGGCCAGTCTTGAAATTGCCAGCGAAGTGGCTGCATTGATGGCATCAGAGATGGGTTGCGATGTGGAATGGCAGAAGAAACAAGTAGAATCCTATGTCAAAATTGCTGGCAATTATATTTAATAAAGCGGGAATCCCCCTGATACAATAAGAATATGAAAAACTTCATCCTGGCACTTGATCAGGGAACAACAAGCTCAAGAGCAATTGTATTTGACCATGATGGGCTTCCGGTGGCCATTGCCCAAAAAGAGTTTACCCAGATTTTCCCATCGCCGGGATGGGTTGAACATAATCCGGAAGAAATATGGTCTACCCAGGCCGGGGTTGCCCTTGAGGCAATTACAAAGGCGGGTATAGAAAGCATGGATGTTGCGGCAATCGGGATTACAAATCAGCGTGAAACCACTGTAGTATGGAACCGAAAAACAGGAAAGCCGGTTTACAATGCTATTGTATGGCAGGACCGGCGCACGGCTGATTTTTGTGATAAATTAAAAAGCGAAGGCAGGGGAGATCTGATTCTTCATAAGACAGGATTGATCATCGACGCTTATTTTTCTGCCACCAAGGTCCGATGGATACTGGATAATGTGAGTGGAGCTCGCAAACAGGCAGAGGAAGGCCTGCTGGCATTCGGAACCATCGATACCTGGCTGGTATGGAATCTCACAAAGGGAGCTCAGCATGTAACAGACCCTTCAAACGCGTCGAGAACAATGTTGTTTAATATTCATACCCTCAAATGGGACGAGGAATTGCTTTCAATTTTCAACATCCCTGTCAGCATGCTTCCTGAGGTCAAGTCTTCCAGCGAAGTATATGGGGAAACAAAAGGGCAATTTGCATCTTCAATTCCCATTGCCGGAATCGCAGGCGACCAGCAGGCCGCCTTGTTCGGGCAAATGTGCATTGAGCCGGGAATGGTGAAAAACACCTATGGAACGGGCTGTTTTATGGTGATGAATATTGGAAACAAGCCCATAGAATCGAAAAGCAAACTGCTTACCACGGTTGCCTGGAAAATAGGAAATGAACCCACCTACGCTCTGGAAGGCAGTATATTTATTGCTGGAGCGGTGGTTCAATGGTTACGCGATGGATTGGGAATAATCAAGAAATCATCAGATATTGAAAAACTGGCTGCCAGGGTTAATGACAGCGAGGGCGTTTATTTTGTGCCTGCCTTTGCCGGACTTGGGGCCCCGCATTGGAACCAGCATGCCAGGGGAACGGTTCTGGGCATAACCCGAGGAACAAGCTCTTCGCACATAGCCCGTGCAGCTTTGGATAGCATTGCCTATCAGACCTTGGAAGTTCTTGTTGCCATGCAGAACGATTCGGGGATAAACATCCGTGAATTGCGGGTTGACGGGGGGGCCACCATCAATAATCAGCTGATGCAGTTTCAGTCCGATCTTATCCAGACAAAGGTGGTCAGACCCCAGGTAACCGAAACAACAGCCCTTGGCGCTGCATATCTGGCTGGATTAGCGGTCAACTACTGGGGCAGTATCCCGGAAATTAAACAGCAGTGGCAAATCGACCGTGTCTTCTCTCCCCAGATTAAGGCAGAGGCTACCCACACGCTTATTAAGGGTTGGCAACGCGCTGTAAATGCGGCCAAAACATGGGCCGATGATTCCTTATAAGGGCGGAAATCGATAAACACCTATTATTTTGAAGGTTGAATCGGCGTTCTTTGAGTTTTCGGTCCTCCCAATAAACTTATTTAGATTAGTTATATATTGATGTTATTTCAATAACAATGTTATTCGGATAACAAAACTGTTTTTATCTTTGTGGCGTAAAAACATAGGTGAAAAATCAAAACCTTTTGTTATTGAAATAACAATAGAATTTATAGAAAGTGAAAACGATTAAGGAAATTGCAGAAATTATTGGTGGCAAAGTGTTGTGCTGCCATGAGAAATCCGACCGTCATATTGAGCATGCTTTCGCGTCGGACCTAATGAGTGATGTGCTTACAGTCGAGATGGACAATTTGTTGCTTATCACAGGTCTTGCCAATCTTCAGGCAATCCGGACAGCTGAAATGTCGGACATTTCCTTTATCATTTTCGCAAGGAACAAAAAAATAAACAGTGACATTATTGCTCTGGCGGAGGAAACCGGGATAATGCTTATCGAAAGCCCTTTTTCCGTTTTTCGGATCTCGGGGGAGTTGTACAAAGCAGGAGTGAAGCCAGTATATTAAAAATGCAATTCAAATACAAAATAGCAGGAGGCGATTTTACCAATGCCGGCAATGCATCGAGTGCGGTTAAGAAAATACTGAAGCAGTTGAATGTCGACCATGTCATTTCAAAGCATATTGTTGTGGCATTGTATGAGGCTGAAGTAAATATCGTTGCTCATGCCTATTCGGGCGTTATTGAGGTGAATATTGACGAGAATCAAATTCATATCATTCTGGACGACAAAGGCCCCGGGATTGCCGACATTGATCAGGCTATGGAGGAAGGGTATTCAACTGCCTCTCCACAGGTCAGAGAGATGGGGTTCGGAGCCGGAATGGGATTGGCAAATATGAAGCGAAATGCTGACAAGATGCTGATTTCCTCGGAGCCAGGAAAAGGCACCAAAGTTGAACTAATTCATTATCTCAAACCGGATGCAGGCTAAAAATCAAAATTGGGATTTTCATCACGCCCTTAAGGTGCTGGATGAGGTTTGCATCGGTTGTACGCACTGTATGACCGTTTGCCCCACCCAGGCTATCCGTGTCAGGGATGGGAAAGCCAGAATTATCGATAACCGCTGTGTGGATTGTGGCGAGTGTTACAAGGCCTGCCCTGTTTCTGCAATTATCGTTGAACAGGACGACCTGCAAATGATTAACAACTACCCGGTCAGGGTTGTCCTGGTGCCGGGAGTATTGATTGGTCAGTTCCCGGAGAAAATCAGAACTTCAAAGATTTATGCGGCCTTGAAGGAAATCGGTTTTACTCACATCTTTGAGGTAGAGAATTCCGTTGAGATGGTCCTTGATGCCTATTCGCAGTTCCAATCCGAAAATACTAACCGCCCCTTGATCTCTTCTTTTTGCCCAGCTATCATACGGCTTATTCAGGTTCGGTTCCCATCCTTGGTCGATCATATTCTCAGGGCAAAACCACCGATCGACATTTCTGCGCTCTATTACAAAAAGCGATTGATTTCCGAGGGGATTTCCGCTAGTGATATAGGGATGTTTTATGTTACTCCCTGTGCCGCAAAAATAGCAGCTATTAAAAGCCCGGTTGGAGAGGAAGAGTCGCCCGTTACAGGTGTCATTAATATGAATTATCTGTATAACCGGATTCTTCAGCATTTAAAGAAAAATGAAGAACCCCCAAAAGCAGATTTTGACAGGCTTTTGAACTCGAAAGGGATATTATGGAGTCTCACCCGCGGTGAAAGCGTTCATTCCAAGGGCCGGGCCTTGGCAATTGACGGTATCAACAATGTTACGGAATTCTTGGAAAAACTCGAGAATGACGAGTACGAGGATATCGATTTTCTCGAATTGCGCGCATGTGACGAAAGCTGTGCCGGAGGGATTCTTATCAGTGGGAATCGTTTTCTTACGGTTGAAAGGCTCACAAAGCGCGCTGCTGAGTATGAGGCAAGCGAATTGGCAAATCCCCCGAGAAAAAATGACCCATTGATGGAAATAAGTCCTGAGAGCTTTTTCAAAAAAGTCAAGCCCCGGCCAATGGAAAAACTCGATGAGGATATCTCCAAAGCCCTAAGGAAAATGGAGCGCAAGCGCCGACTGATGTGCTTTCTGCCCGGCTTTGATTGTGCAGCCTGCGGTGCCCCTGATTGTCAGACTTTGTCGGAAGACATCGTTCAGGGTAAGGCTCAGGTATCCCATTGTATCTTCATGCAGCAGGTGATGATGGACCAGAAAAAATTGAGCTGGGAGCACGCAAAAAAAATAACCGAAAGTATATGGGGCAGCGAACGGCTCCAGAAAAATTGCAATAAACTAGGAGCAGAAGATGAAAACAATTGATCTTGTTAAGGCACTTGACCTTAAGATTTATTCAGGGAAGGACTTTCTCAATGCAGAGGTTAGCGGGGGATATGTGTCCGACCTTCTCAGCGATGTGATGGGAAATGCTCAGGAGGGGCAAGTGTGGATAACGTTGCAGACCCACAAAAACGTTATGGCAGTTGCATCCCTGAAGGACCTGCCTGCCATAATCCTTGTGAAGGGATACAAACCCGATGAGGATACTTTGAAGAAAAGTGAAGAGGAACAACTTCCGATTCTGGGTACAGAACTGGATACCTTTACCATCTGTGGGCGACTTTATGAATTATTGAATAAGTCATGACTCTTTTTCGTGCCGATCTGCATATTCACACCGTCCTTTCACCTTGCGGTGATCTGGATATGAGCCCCGTGAAAATTGTTGAAGCCGCGGCACGAAAAGGACTTGATATAATCGGGATTACCGATCATAACAGCACGAGGCATTGTTCGATTCTTTCGAAAATTGCCCGCAAGCGCGGAATTTTTGTGATGCAGGGTGCGGAAATAACTACCCGTGAAGAGGTTCACTGCCTGGCGTTCTTTGAAGATGATGAGAGCCTTTTAAGGCTTCAGGCTTTCCTGGATGAGAATCTCCCGGATATTAAAAACGATCCGGTGAGATTCGGATATCAGGTTCAGGTAGATGAGGATGAACTGATTGTTTATGAGGAGGAAAAGCTGCTTATAAACGCGATTGCAAAATCCCTTGACGAGGTTCAGGCCTTTGTTTGCAATCATGGAGGCGTTTTTATCCCGGCACATATCGACAGAAAGAAAAACAGCGTTTTCAGTCAGCTAGGATTCCTTCCTCCCGATTTGAAGGTAGATGCGCTCGAGGTTTCCAGAAGAACATCAATTTCGGAATTCAGGAGTTTGCATCCCGAACTGGATAATTATAAAATAATTTGCTCCTCCGATGCACATTATCTTGAAGATATTGGGGCTGGTAGTACATTTTTCAAAATGGGAAAAATAAGCTTTCAGGAAATCAGGATGACCCTTGCGGGGATTAATGGTAGGGAGATTATTGAAGGATGAAAGAGCTTTCACTCAACATACTTGATATTGTTCAAAACTCTATTCGCGCAAAGGCAAAGCAGATAAACATTGCCATAGAAGAGTCTGAACTCCGGAATTCAATGATAATAGTAATTAGCGATGACGGTACGGGCATGTCGCCGGAAATGCTTTTGAGTGTTACCGACCCTTACACAACAAGCCGCACAAAGAGAAAAGTTGGGCTTGGATTACCCTTTCTTAAGCAGCATGCCGAACAAGCCGGGGGAACTGTGACGATTGACTCCCTCGAAGGGATAGGTACCCGGGTGCAATCAAGTTTTATACTGAATCACTTCGACAGGCAACCCTTAGGGGATATTTCGGGGGTAATAAAGCTTCTCATTATGGCAAATCCTGCAGTTGAGTTTATTTATGAACACAGCACTGACAAAGGTGAGTATAGAATAGATACAAGAGAAATTAAGGAGGTTTTAGAAGTTAAGACTTTAACAGATAATGACCTGATGAAGGATATTCGAAATATGATTCTTGAAAACCTTGAAAATATTGGCGTTAAGAATTAGGCGGGCAGAAATATCCGTATGGAAAAGAAGCATAAACCGAGACTAAATATGTGCTTAAAAAGAATTAGTATAAATTAGTGTTTTTGAAATAACAGAGGCTTGAAATAATTAATTTTGTGGTCTCAAAAAAAAACAGTTTGTAAAAACATCCCAAATATTTTAAATCATGTCAAAAATCACATCACTCTCGGATCTGAAAAAGAAACGGGACGAAATCAAATCCGGGCTTGAAATCCGGGAGATGGCTACCGACCCTGAAAACCATGTTCAGGTTAAGGTCGCTATGGCAACCTGTGGCATTGCAGCAGGGGCGAAAGTAATCATGGACTTTTTCGTGGAACAACTGGACCGCAGAAATATCGATGGGGTTGTAACCCAAACCGGTTGCATGGGCTATTGCTATGCAGAGCCAACCATTGAGGTCAAACTTCCAGGCCACGATTCCGTGGTTTTTGGTGGAGTGGATCTGAAAAAGGCTGATGAAATCATCGAGAAATACATTAAGACCGGAGAGCTTGTTGATGGTATCATCCCGGTAAATTACGAAACTATTGATTCAAAAGAATAAGGAGGAATAAAGATGTCAAAATACAGTATGCACCTTCTGGTATGCGGCGGTACAGGTTGCCGGGCTTCAGCGAGCGATGCAATTGTTGAAAATTTGAAGACCGAGCTCGAAGCTAAAGGTCTTTCCGATACAGTCCAGGTTATTATGACTGGGTGCTTTGGCTTTTGTGAAAAAGGCCCAATCGTAAAAGTGTCGCCGGATAATACCTTCTACGTGCAGGTAAAGCCGGAAGATGCCCGGAAAATAGTGGAAGAACATGTAATCAAAGGCCGTAAGGTACGGGAACTTCTTTATGTGGATCCTAAGGCTAATGAGGTAATCGAGGATTCAAAACACATGGGTTTTTATAAAAAGCAGATTCGAATTGCGCTTAGAAACTGTGGGTTTATAAATCCTGAGATTCTGGATGAATATATTTCAAGAGATGGTTACCTGGCTTTGGGTAAAGCTCTTACCGAAATGACCCCGGAAGAGGTAATAAAGGAAATCAAAGCTTCCGGACTTAGAGGCCGCGGTGGTGCAGGGTTCCCTACAGGCTTGAAATGGGAACTGTCGAGGCAGTCCCAGTCTGACAAGAAATATGTAGTTTGTAATGCCGATGAAGGCGATCCCGGCGCGTTTATGGATCGATCGATTCTGGAAGGCGACCCGCACTCGGTACTGGAGGCGATGGCTATTTGCGGTTATTGTATTGGAGCGGATACAGGTTTGGTTTATATTCGCGCTGAATATCCCCTTGCCATTCAGCGTTTGAAAGTCGCTATTTCGCAAGCTCGCGAATACGGTCTTCTCGGAAAAGATATTTTCGGCACAGGTTTTAATTTCGATATCGAACTGAAATACGGCGCTGGTGCTTTTGTTTGTGGAGAGGAAACCGCTCTGATCCACTCCATGGAAGGTCATCGCGGCGAGCCAACCCTTAAACCCCCATTCCCCTCCGTATCGGGATACCTTGGGAAACCAACCAATGTTAACAATGTTGAGACCTTTGCCAATATTCCTGTGATTCTTTTAAAGGGATCAGCATGGTTTTCCTCTATCGGAACCGAAAAGTCAAAAGGCACCAAGGTGTTTGCTCTTGCTGGAAAAATAAATAATGTGGGGCTTATCGAAGTGCCCATGGGAACAACCCTACGCGAGGTGATTTTTGAAATCGGGGGAGGCATTAAAAACGGCAGGAAGTTCAAAGCCGTGCAAACCGGTGGGCCATCCGGTGGATGCCTGACCGAAAAGCACCTGGATCTCCCCATTGATTATGAAAGTCTTGTTGCCAACGGGTCCATGATGGGATCGGGTGGTATGATAGTTTTGGATGAAGACGATTGCATGGTAAGCATCGCCAAGTATTTTCTCGATTTTACCGTTGAGGAATCGTGTGGGAAATGCTCACCCTGCAGGATCGGGAACAAGAGACTTTATGAATTGCTCGATAAAATCTGTAAGGGAAACGGTGTTGCAGATGACCTAACCCGACTGAAGAATCTTGGTCTGGTTATAAAGGACACTTCCTTGTGCGGTTTAGGACAGTCCTCGCCCAACCCGGTATTATCCACACTTGAGAATTTTATGGTTGAATATACCGAGCACGTTCACGACAAGAAATGCCGCGCCGGAGAGTGCAAGGCTTTGATGACTTATTCCATCCTAGAGGAACATTGCGTGGGTTGCACAGCTTGTGCCAGAGCCTGCCCTGTTGGAGCAATTACAGGAGAAAGAAAGCAGTTGCATGTCATTAATCCCGCTATTTGCATCAAATGCGGAGCTTGTTTGGAAAAATGTAAGTTTGATGCGGTTATAGTACAATAATTATAAGATAAACCTGAAAAATGGATCAGATAAAATTAACCATCGACGGAAAAGCCGTTGAAGTACCCAAGGGGACAACAATTTACAAAGCAGCGAAAACCCTGGGCATAGATATTCCAATTTTGTGTTACATGGATCTGAAAGGGCTAAATATTGAAAACAAGCCCGGAGGCTGCCGCATCTGTGTGGTCGAGGTCGAGGGGCGCAGAAATCTGGCCTCATCCTGTTCAACCGATGTCAGCGAGGGAATGGTTGTGAAAACAAGCACCATTCGTGTTCTGAATGCACGTCGTACTGTAATGGAACTAATCCTTTCCGACCATCCCAAGGATTGCCTCACTTGCGCAAAATCAGGTAAATGCGATTTGCAGGATATGGCTATCAAGCTTGGTATACGTAACATTCCCGGTCAGGAATTTGCTGAAATGTCAACCTACAGGCTCGATACTTCTCCCTCCATTATCCGGGAGATGGATAAATGCATTATGTGCCGCCGTTGTGAAACCATGTGCAATGACTTTCAGACAGTTGGCGCGTTGAGCGCAGTAAACCGCGGTTTTATGTCGGTTGTTGCTCCTGCTTTCGAAATGAACCTCGAGCATTCCCCATGTACTTATTGTGGACAGTGTGTGGCTGTTTGCCCAACAGGAGCTCTTACAGAAGTTGATCACACTCGAAATGTGATTGCAGCTCTGAGCGATCCCACAAAAACCGTTATTGTTCAGACCGCACCTGCCGTGAGAGCTGCGCTTGGAGAGGAATTCGGGCTTGAACCGGGTACTCTTGTTACCGGAAAAATGGTTACGGCATTGCGCACCTTGGGCTTTGACTATGTATTTGATACCGATTTTGCTGCCGACCTTACCATTATGGAAGAAGGAAGCGAGCTGCTGGGGCGTCTCGGGAAATTCCTGGCAGGTGACAAAGACGTGAAATTACCGATTCTTACCTCATGCTGCCCGGCATGGGTCAACTTCTTTGAGCATAACTTCCCCGACATGAAGGATATCCCTTCAACCGCACGTTCTCCGCAACAAATGTTCGGCTCGATTGCAAAAACATATTTTGCCGATAAAATTGGCGTAAAGCGCGAAGACCTGATTGTTGTGTCGATCATGCCCTGCTTGGCCAAGAAATACGAATGCCAGAGAGACGAGTTCAGTGTTGACGGAAACCCGGATGTGGACTTTTCTATCTCGACCCGGGAATTGGGATTCCTTATCAAACAGGCTAATATCCAGTTCAACGGTCTGCCTGATGAGGATTTTGACAAGCCCATGGGCGAATCGACCGGTGCCGCAGTTATTTTCGGGACCACAGGTGGTGTAATTGAGGCTGCTACGCGTACAGCATTTGAATTGCATACCGGGAAATCACTTTCAAATGTTGATTTTAAGGAATTAAGAGGCTTGGAGGGTATTCGACATGCAACTATTGATTTCGGGGGATTTCCCTTAAAAATAGGTATTGCGCACGGACTTGGAAATGCCAGGAAACTTCTGGAAGATATCAAGGCGGGTCGTTCGGAGTTTCACGCTATAGAAATCATGGCCTGTCCGGGTGGTTGTATCGGGGGAGGAGGCCAACCGCTTCACCATGGCGATTCTACCATTCTAAAGGCCAGGGCAAAAGCTATTTATGCTGAAGATACAAGCAAAACACTTCGCAAATCCCATGAAAACCCATACATCATCAAACTGTATGAAGAGTTTCTGGGGAAACCGTTGAGTGAAAAAGCACATCACCTGCTTCATACCCATTATTTCGACAAGAGCAAAAATACCTTTAGTATTTAAGCAGGATAATCAACCCATAAAAGAAAAATCACATGTCAAGTGTAAAAATAGAACTCCGCAAGGATCAGATCGAGAAAATCCACGAAATCTGCAAATCGTTTAATTATGAAGGCGGTGAGCTCATCAACGTCTTGCACAAATGCCAGCATGAGTTCGGCTATCTTCCTGCAGAAATACAGGAAGTAGTAGCCGAGCAGCTTAAACTCTCTGTTGCCAAGGTATATGGAGTGGTTACATTCTACTCCTTCTTCTCCATGATACCCAAAGGGAAATTCCCCATTTCAATTTGTACCGGGACGGCCTGCTATGTAAGAGGGGCTGAAAATGTGCTAGCTGAATTCAAAAAACAACTGAAAATTGAAGTGGGAGAAACCAGCGCAGATGGTAAGTTTTCATTGTCGTGCCTGCGATGTGTCGGAGCCTGCGGTTTAGCACCTGTTGTTCTGGTGGGAGAGAAAACTTTTGGCAGGGTGGCTCCCGATGGGGTTAAAGCCATTTTGGCTGAGTTCGAACAATAAGCTGAATACCCCCGATTTTTGCAAATACTGCTTTAAGTACACTCAGGAAGGAGGATCACAGGTCATCCTGAAGCGGCTGCAATTGTGCTCATTTAAGCCGTCCGAAAACTTGATTCGGAATTTGGATTATCATCGGTTTTTTTATTACTTAGGCCAATTATTATTTGATGTTTCTTAGCATAGATAATAAGCGCCTCAGTAATAAAATAGTCTCCTATGAAAAAAGCGGAATCCCAACTCCGTGCTGTTGGTATCGGTGCATCTGCCGGAGGGTTGGAGGCTCTCCAGCAATTCTTCAAGAACATGCCTGAAAATACAGGTATGGCTTATATTGTAATCCAGCACCTTTCTCCCGACTATAAAAGCCTGATGGATGAGCTTCTGTCAAGACATACCAGTATGCCTATTGTTGTGATCGAGGATGGGGTCAAAATTGAGCCCGACTGTGTTTATCTTATTCCTCCCCGTCAAAACCTGAAGATTTATCATGACCAGCTGTTTCTTCTTAAGCAAGATACGAGCAAGGGATTAAACCTTCCTATAGATTTCTTTTTTAAGTCCCTGGCAGAAGAAAAGGGTAAAGATGCCATCGGCGTTATTCTTTCCGGAACGGGAAGTGACGGTACCATGGGAACCCGGGCTATTAAGGAAATGAACGGGATAATTATGGTTCAGGATGAAAAAACCGCCAAGTTCAACGGGATGCCTTCCAGTGCAATATCCACCGGGCTTGTGGATTATGTGCTCCCCGCCGACAAGATGGGAGAGGAACTATTGAATTACATTAAACATCCCCTCACGAAAAAAGAAAAATCGGCTTCGCCGCATACTCTTAAAGGAATTGACGCACTCTCGAAAATTCTTATGATGATTAAGGAACACTCGGGGATCGATTTTTCGTTTTACAAGGAAAACACAATTAACCGACGCCTTGAACGAAGGGTCAGCATTAATCGGTTTAACAGCATAAAGGATTACATACCCTTTTTATCGGGCTCGGAAAAAGAAAGGGAAATACTGTATCGTGAGTTTTTAATCGGGGTAACACATTTCTTTCGCGATAAGGAAGCGTTTGACAGTTTGGGAAACAATGTCATCTCACATCTTGTTAAAAGCGGTAAAAAGCAATTGCGGGTGTGGTCTACCGGCTGTTCAACAGGTGAAGAAGCATACTCCCTGGCGATATTGTTTATGGAGTGGGCGGAAAAAGAAAACTTTCGGGGCGAAATCAAGATTTTCGCAACCGACATTGACCGGAAATCGATTGAAATAGCAGGCAGGGGTTTCTATCCCGACAGTATTGTTGCTGATGTTGACCTTAAACTGCTGCACAAGTATTTTCATAAAACGGAAAACGGATACAAAATAAATGAGGATATCCGCAACATGATTGTTTTTGCAACTCATAACATTTTAAAAGACCCTCCCTTCTCAAAGCTTGATCTTTTGGTGTGCCGAAACCTGTTTATCTATTTTAAGCCGCAGATTCAGGCAGGTCTTCTTTCCCGATTCTACTACAGTCTGAATCCTAATGGATATCTGTTTATGGGCAACAGCGAAACTCTGGGAGGAATGAGTGAAGCCTTCGATGTAATTGAGCTGAAAAACAAGATTTATCAATATAAAGCTGGATTTAATGCTCCGATTATCGATGGGATTTCCCTCGAAATCCAAAAGTCGAAGTTGGAAAGAAATCTTGACAGCGCTTTAATCCCCCATAAAAAGGGAGGTTTGAAGCCCGAAGATTTTTTGACATCCATACTGGGAGACTTCATTCCTCCCTCCGTTATTGTGGATAACAATTATTTTATTGTAAGCGTTATTAATGACATAAATCCATTCACTGAAATTCAGCAGGGCAATTATTCCAATGAATTGTTCTCAATTGTCCCCAAGGACTTGGGTTTATATGTCAATAATCTTCTCAGACAGTTGAAGAACGGAAAGGAACGCACTTTTTCCCGTGTCATTCATGGACTGGAAAGCATGAAGAGCAAAACGCTTAAACTTGAAGGCAGGAAACTTATTTTTCAGAACACAATATATTATATGATTTCTTTTCTGTTCGTTGAGACCCCATCAGCGAATGAGAATTCGTCAATAACCTTGAGGGACGATGATTTTTCTACCGAGCAGAGCGTACGGGTGCTCGAATTGGAAAAGGAGCTGAAGACAACAAAGGAAAATCTTGCGGCAACGGTTGAAGAACTTGAAAGTGCAAACGAAGAACTTCAGTCCTCCAATGAAGAGCTTATTGCTTCTAACGAAGAACTGCAAAGTACAAATGAAGAACTTCAATCGGTAAATGAAGAACTGTATTCGGTGAATTCCGAACACCAGCAGAAGATTGAAGAACTCATGCGCCTGAACAACGATGTGAGCAACCTTCTGAAAAATACCGAAATCGCTGCGGTTTACCTAGATAGCAAGCTGTGCATCAGGAAAATCACACCGGAAGTCAGCCGGATCACTCATATCAGGGAAGGGGATATCGGGAGGCCAATTACACACCTTACGGTTCTGGAAAACTATGCTGAATTGCCTGCGGATGTCGATCAGGTTATGAATACCTTGCAAGCCATTGATAAAGAGATATCATTAAGTAACGGAAAGCCCTATTTCACAAGAATCAGGCCTTACCGAACGGAAAACAACGCGGTTGACGGCGTTCTGATAACCCTGATTGATATTTCCGAATTGAAGAGCCTTAAACGACAGTTTATACAATCCTCCGAACTGCTGGCTATTTCGATGAGCATGGCGAAAATGGCATGGTGGGAGTGGAATGTACTCACTAATGAGGTTAGTTATGACGACAGAAAAGCAACAATGCTGGGATACACCCCCGATGAGTTTCCTAAGGATGTTTATGAAATCTGTAGTTATATACATCCCGATGATTATACTAACACCATGTCCGAAATGCGAAAAGTCCTCGTTGGCGAGAAGAAGTGGTGGGATGCAACGTATCGGATGCGACGCAAAGATGGTAGTTACGCCTGGTATCAGGATCACGGATCGATTAAATCCCTTGGCGAAAACGGACTGCCAAGCAAGATGATCGGATTGGTAATTGATGTAACCAGTACGAAGAAACTTGAAGACGACTTAAAGAAAAACGAAAGCATTGTTGATCTGATTGTCGAAAACAGCCCGCTGGCAACCACTATGGTGAGCAATGAGGGATGGATAAGTTACGCCAATAAGCAGGCAGAAGAACTTTTTAATATTAGCAGGCAACAAATTCTTTCCCGAACCTACAATGCCACGGGCTGGAAAATAACCAGTATCCACGGTAAACCCATTTCCGATGAGGAACTGCCGATGAGCATCATCAGGAAATCAGGGAAACCGATTTATGGTTTCCAACATTTTATTGA
>CAMAZH010000084.1 GCA_945863035.1 Chitinophaga pinensis
CATGCCTATTACCTGAATTATCAGAACCGTCGTCCCGACTACATTGCCGCTTTTTGGAATGTTGTGAACTGGGCGGAGGTTTCCAGGAGGTTTAAGGAGAAGGTTTAACTAAAACCCAGATTTTCGAATTACTGTAGATTTAAAGTAAAAACAACTTAATTTTTCTGTCTGTTTAATCGGGCAGAAAAATTAAGTTTTCAAATCACAATCAATTTCTTCCTGAAGCGCGTTCAACTTCAGAGAACACACGGAGGAGATTTCCGCCCCAAATTTTCCTGACATCCTTTTCGCTATAGCCTCTTTTGAGGAGTTCGGCGGTAATGTTTCGCAGTTCGCTAACATCGTAACAACCGTCGACACCCCCTCCCCCGTCGAAATCGGTTCCAATACCCACATGGTCGATTCCGGCAATTTCAACAATATGGTCGATATGATCGACCACATCGGAAACGTTTGCAAGCTTTGCCGGGAAACGCTCATCGATTTTAAACCAGTCGACTATGAATCGTTTACGTCCCTCTTCGTCGAGCGAGTAGTAATCGCCATGAATCCTGCGCACCTCCGCTTTTGCCGAGTCACGTTCGGGTTGGGGCACCGGGGCCTTCACGTAATCGCTAAGGATACACATCTGAATCACACCTCCGTTATCGGCCAGGGTACGGATCATATCGTCGGACATGTTCCTGGGATTGTCGCAAATGGCCCTGGCGCAGGAATGCGAGGCGATAACCGGGGCTGAAGTGATTCGGATAACATCGTAAAAAGAGGAATCCGAGATATGGGAAACGTCGATCATGATTCCTTTTTGGTTCATCAAGCGGATGGCATCCTCTCCCAAAGCGGAGACCCCATTATGTTCAGGTCCGGCAGGATCGGTTGAAGAATCGCAGATGTCGTTGTTAGCCGTATGGCAAAGTGTGAAATACCGGGCAGCCAGATTATAAAACGTGTCGATAAGGCTCAAATCCCTGCCAATAGCATAGGCGTTTTCCAGACCGATAAAAATTGCTTTTTTATTTGTTTTGATAATAGGATGAATATCATCCGAATCCAGAGCCAGCTGTATTTTATCCGGGAATCGTTCAAGATTGGCATGAATTGAATCGAAAACCCGGAGGGCTTCATTTTTCGCAGCCAGGTTTCCGGCCTCATCCCTACCCTGCTGACCGATGAAGACGGCCAGAAAAACTCCGTCCAATCCGCCTTCCTCCATGCGTGGGATATCCACTTTTGAGTGTTGGCTGCGGGCATCATGACGTTGGGCAAAAGAAAACTCCTGGCTCAGGAACCTCATTGGGGTATCGGTATGGCTGTCGATTGTAACAGCCCTCTTGTGAGTTCGGTTTATTTTAGCTTCGGTTAATTCACGTTGGGCACATTGGGTAAATCCCCCGAGAGAAATAAGGAGAAGGAGAGCAGATTTGATGTAGTTCATACTTCAGAAGAGTTTTTATGACCGGAATTCTCAAAGGAGGAAAATCTCTCGAGGATACTATCATCGTGTATCTCTTTCGACAAAGAGGCAATGGTATCGATGGGGACATCGTAAAGATCGAGGAAAAGCAAGCCATCCAAAGCGTTATTGAATTTCGGGTCGATGTTAAAGCCAACAATTCGACCATTAAGTTTGAGATATTTCTTGAGTAAAACAGGCATGGTGTAATTGGACGTGTCGACATCCTTAATGAATTTATCGAATTTATTAAGGTCACTGGACGACTCCATGATTATTTCCGTGTCGACGTCCAGAAACCCGGAGGGGACAAATTTGGTGCGAGGTTTAATGTATCTCCCAATCTCTTTATTATAGTGGTTCTCCATGATATATTTGATTATCATTCCTTTTGAAAAGTTCGAAAACCGGTTGCTTATGCTAACAGGGCCAACAAGGTAGCGGTATTCGGGGTTTTTCAGGAGGAAGTACAAAATACCTTTCCAAAGCATAAAGAGCGGCATGGGTTTTTTCTGGTATTCCGAAACGATGAACGAACGGCCCAGCTCGAGGGACTGTTCAAGGGCGGGGTATATTTTTCGGCTCATTTTAAACAAACTCTGGGTATAGAACCCCTGTATGCCATACTGTCGCATGATTTCCTTCCCCAGGCCAACACGGTAGGCGCCTACAATTTTTTTCTCGAGGGAATCCCAAATAAACAGTTGGTTATAATAGAGGTCGAACTCATCGATATCTATGGATCGGTTTGTCCCCTCGCCGACCTGTCTGAATGTTATTTCGCGCAAGCGGCCGAGTTCGTTCATTATAGATGGGATGCAAAAGGATGGGGTGCAGAAAACCTGAAACTCGCCGCTTTCGAAGAGCAGGTGTTTATCCTTGAGCCCGGCGACTTCCGATTCGATTTTAAGGGGATCAACGGCAGGGATGATTTCCTCCTCTTTCTTGGAGCGGAAGATACTGGGGTGAAAAAACTTCTGAACCTCGAGGGCTGAGCCCAGAGAGTAGGTCTTAGCCCTCAGGAAGCGGCCATAGCGAGCGATATCGGTAAACTCGTTCTGGTCTTTCACGCTGATGGGGTTGCCAATTCGCAGACGTATTACTTTTCGCTTTTTGTTGAACAGCTCATAGGGCAGCCTGACGGTTCTGAGGTTGGGATGAATGAGTCCCAGCAGATGGAACAAACGGCTGTTGGAACCCTGGAAATAAATTGGGACGACCGGAACGCCTGACTTTTTTATCATCTTAAGCGCTGAGGTTTGCCATTCCTTGTCGGCGATTCCGATCGAAATCTGGTTGTAGCTCGACACTTCCCCTGCGGGGAAAACGCCCAAGGGGAAACCCTCCTTGAGGTGCATGAGGGCGTGTTTTATGCCCGTGACACTCGACTTTACATCTTTTAGGTCTTCGAAGGGGTTGACCGGCAGAATAAACTCTTTCACCGGCTCCACTTTCTGCATGAGGAAGTTTGCCAGGATCTTGATGTCGGGCCGAACCAGTGAGAGCACTTTAACCAGCAGCATTCCGTCGATGCCGCCAAAAGGATGATTGGAAACACTTATAAACGCTCCCGTTCGGGGAATACGGTTGAGTTCATCCTCGCTGACCTCGAATGAGATCTTTAGTTCCTCGATAAGGCGGTCGATAAATTCTATCCCCTGCAGATGGGAGATGTCGGAATACAGTTTGTTGATTTTATTAATTCTCAGAAGCATCATCAGGATGCGGGCGGTTCCGGTTCCCCCGAAACGATTGAGTTTTGCTGCTTTAATAAAATCCTCGGTCTCGATTAATTTCTTCATGGAAAAAAATCCTGATTAAAATTAAACTCAAATATACTAAAATCGGGATTCCCGATACAAGCGCGGAGAAATTAATACACGGGGGAAATTAATTCACGCAAAGTGTCATTTTATAAACCATACGCTTAATATGGCAGCGATTCCCAGGAAAAAAATAACAATGCCAGCGACCTTATTCATCCACCAGATACTTTTCAGTCGAAACCGGTGTCGGAAAATGTTCACGAAAGTCGTGAGCAGAAACCACCAGCTTGCCGAGCCCAGGAAGACGCCGGAAACAACAAGTCCTACAAAGAAAATATTCATAGGTCCGCTTGCCAGGTTAACCCCTGCAAACATGGCCAGAAAAAAGAAAATGGCCATAGGGTTTGAGACGGTAAGGAAAAAAACAGACAGGAAATCCTGAGACAGCCTGTTGGGGTTCAAGCGTTGGAGACGCAGCTGTTTAACGGGATTGGTATAGAAGATGTGCATTCCGAGATACATAATGATTGCGCCCCCGATGACCTGAAAATAAACATGCTGGGCCTTGAGGAAGGCTATGATCATAGAGATACCGAGGCCGGCAATAAGCGCGAAAAAGGTATCGGCTGCGGCAGCTCCCAGGCCCGACACGAAGCCGGCTTTCCTGCCCTTGTTCAGGGTTCGCTGTATACAAAGCACGCCGATTGGACCGAGCGGTATGGAGACCATCAACCCGATTATTATTCCCTTCCAAAACAGCTCGATTCCCATTTATCTGTTCGTGTGACTTTTTTGGTTTGCCGTTTGCCCCGACACAAATACAAAGAAACTAAATAATGCTGATTTAGCCTTTCACGGTTTTGAAATATTTGTATTTTGTTGGCTTAGGAGAGAAACAAAAAGTGAGCCAAGAAGTTGATTTGTTTTTCTACTTGAGCTTCTTATGCGACTGGGTGAAAGAAAAAACGGGTCACGCAGTCCCGATAGCTCCTAAAATCCTGCGGATTTTAGGAGCTATCGGGAGGTAAAGTGTTAATCGAACCGCAGCGAAATATTAAAATCATTGAAATTAATTGCAGCAGGGGATTATGAGTGGTATTTTTTCGTTTAATTTGCCTCTTTAATAAAAATGTGATGTCAAAAAGAAATCTCTATCTCCTTCCCATTCTTTCCGGATTGCTTCTTACCCCTGCCTGGTACTCATGGGGCTCGGGTCTTTTCCTGCTGTTTGCCCTGGTTCCGCTTCTCTTTGTTGAAAACGAGCTTAACAGTCATCCCGGGAAATACAAGAAGCGCCTGAATTTCTGGCTCCCCTTTTTGGCCTTTGCTGTTTTCAATATACTTTCCACCTGGTGGATCAAGAACGCTTCCTTTGCAGGGGTTATCGTTGCAGTTCTCTTGAACTCCACATTGATGAGCACTGTTTTTTATCTCTTCAGCCTTACCCGCCGCAAACTTGGTGATGGTTTCGGCTATTTCTCACTGATATTTTATTGGTTGGCCTATGAATATCTCTATATAAACGCTGAAATATCCTGGACCTGGCTTAATCTGGGCAATGGCTTTGCCAATGACATCCGTCTGATTCAGTGGTACGAATTCACCGGGGTTCCCGGAGGCAGTTTGTGGGCCCTGACGATGAACATTCTGTGGTTTAAGGTGCTCAACGCTTACAAAACAGGGAAATCCCTTAAAGAGACAAGAACGGAACTTGTTCTTTTCCTCGTCATTCTGTTCGTCCCGATAAGCTATTCGATCATCCGGTTTTACACCTATACCGAAAAGAGCATGCCTTATCAGGTCGTTGTTTTGCAGCCCAATATCGATCCTTACCAGAAGTTTAACGATATTCCCGCGGAGGATCAGATGGGAATACTTCTGGACCTAGCCTCCACCCTGACTGACAGCACGACGGATTATATTGTTGCGCCTGAGACATTCATAAACAACAACCTTTGGTTGGATGAAATGGACCAGAATCCAAGCATCCTTGCAATCCGTAGTTTTCTTAAAAACTATCCCAAGGCCAAAATGGTGGTTGGCGCCACATGTTATCAATATTACCCCGATGAGGCAAGCAAAAGTATAACCGCACGGCCTTTCCGCGACGGATATTACGACAGCTTCAACTCCTCCTTACAGATCGACTCGACGAGGAACATTCAGATCTATCACAAATCGCAGTTGGTGGTAGGGGTTGAGAAAATGCCCTACACGAAGTCACTCAAATTTCTTGAAAAAATTATGCTTAACCTTGGAGGGACTTTCAGGAGTCACGGGACCCAAGAAGAAAGAACCTGTCTTTATTCGCCACAGGACAGTCTGAGTATTGCCACACCCATTTGTTACGAATCGATTTTCGGGGAATTTGTAGGTGACTATTTAATTCCCGGACAGACTGGTTTTATTTTTGTTATCACCAACGATGGCTGGTGGGGCGACACGCCGGGATATGTTCAGCACAACAGCTTTTCGAGCATCCGGGCAATAGAAAACCGAAGAAGCATCGCCCGATCGGCCAATACCGGGATTTCCTCATTTATTAACCAGCGCGGGGAGATACTTCAAAAAATCGAGTGGTGGCAACGCTCGGCCATAAAAGCCAACATTAACGCCAACGACAAGATGAGCTTTTACACCCTTCATGGCGATTATTTAGGGAGGATAGCCACCTTTTTCGGTTTGTTCTTTGCGCTCTACACCTTTGTGAAAATCCTCATGACGCGCAAGAACGGTCTGTAAACACCAATCCTCCAGTCTTTTTCCATCTTCCCCTACTCTCAGCGTCTGGAAGTGATTATGAATTTACAGTAATTTCGTAAATTTATAGTCGCAAAATGCAACCCTGCGAAAAAACGCTTGTCATTATACTTGAAAACAAATCAATCATTGGACTCAGGTTACCAGGACATACATCGTGAAATAATTGAGCTCTGCACTGCCGGCAATGTAAAAGCACAATTTAAGCTGTATTCCCTCTATTCAAGGGCGATGTTCAGTATCTGTATGCGCATGCTCAACCGTAGAGAGGAAGCGGAGGATGTACTTCAGGAGGCATTTACCGAGATCTTTGACAAACTTGGCACCTTCAGATTCGAGTCGGCCTTCGGTTCATGGGCGAAAAGGATTGTTGTGAACAAGTGCATCAATCATTTGCGCAGAAAAAAACCGGATTTGCGATTTGAAGCGGAACTGAGGGATGCAGAAATTGAGGATGATTCTGTTGATTACGAGAATCTCAATCTGCAGGTTGAGAAAGTAAAAAAGGCCATGTATGAATTACCGGATGGCTACAGGGTTATTTTCAGTTTGTACGCTCTCGAAGGCTATGACCACGAGGAGATCTCGAGTGTTCTGGGCATCAGCGAATCGACCTCAAAGACCCAGTACATGAGAGCTAAAGCGAAAATAAGGGACTTAATAATTCGAATGACATGAAAGACAGGCTCGAGCAATTTATTGAGGACAACCGCGATTCATTTGATTCTTTTAATCCTCCCGCTGCGGAAAAGATCCTTGGCAGATCATTGAAAACAAAAAGTTTTGATTTTAGCCGGGGCAGCTGGACGAAAAATTTTGTCAGGGCAGCTTCAGTGCTTCTGATCTTTGGATTGTCGTACATGTTCCATGAATACATCGACAGGCATCAGGACGCCAAAATCGCGGAAAGGAAGATGAACGACATCTATGAGCAGCTCCCCGAGCTAAAAGAAGCTGAAAGCTACTATTCAAGCATGGTATCGAACCGGCTCGAAGAGGTCAAACCTTTTCTGGCAGAAAATCCAGGAATAAGCGAGGCCATAAATTTCGATCTGACGGAATTGGACAGTGTTTACGCATCCCTTAAAAACGATCTTAAAGACAATGTTGCCAACGACCAGATCATTGAAGCCATGATTCAGAACTACCGGCTGAAACTCCGGATTCTTGAAGAGTTGTTGGCTGAAATAAAACAAGAAAACACAGCAGAAGATGAAAAACCAAATGTCAATATTTAGCCGCCTTATACTTATTGTTGCTGTACTAGCCGTATTGCCGGGCCTGGCTGCACAGACGTTCTCCAATAGCAAGTCTGTAAGCCGGAGCTATAAAGTAAGTCCGGAAACCACTCTGGAAATCAACAACAAGTATGGCAAAATCCATGTTGTCCCCTGGGATAAGGATTCCGTTCAGATCACAGCCAGTTTGAATGTGTTTTCGAACAACCTTACCCGACTTGAAAAAGTCAAGAACAGTATTGATTTCAATTTCACCCAGACCAAGTATTATATTTCAGCCATTACCGATTTCGGAAGCAACAGCAATCAGATTTTCACGGAACTCAAGAGTTTGTCGGACGCCATCATTTCCGGACAGAACCAGATAGAAATCAATTATCTTGTTTACTGTCCCGCGGAGATAAACCTCAATCTGGTGAACAAATTCGGAGATATTTACATCGACGACATGATTGGCAAACTTAAAATCAGCCTTTCGAACGGGGATCTGAAAATCAACAGCATCGAAGGGGAAGCTCAGATTGAAATTTCTTTTGGCAGCGGCATCATTAACGATATCAGGGAAGGTCAGCTTACAGTGTCGTATTCCGACATGAAGATCAAAGATGCGCTGAGGCTCGACATCGACAGCAAATCATCGACCGTGAACATCGACCGTGCAGATTTTGTAAAAACCATGAGTCGCCGAGACAAGTACTTCATCAATACCGTTGAGAATTTCTATGGCAATTCGGAGTTCTCGCAGGTATGGATCGACAATCTCATCTGCGATGCGGATTACAGCCTGAAATATGGCAGCTTCACCCTGTCTGCCGTTAACAAGGAGTTTTGCAATATTAATCTCAACTCCGAATACACCGACCTGAATTTAAAGCTTAAGGAAGGAAGCCGTTATGAAGCCGACATTTTCTACCCGGAAGGGGCCACGGTAAATTTTCCGGTAAACAAAGGCAAATACGGTTTCAGGAACGATCGCGAGGGCAGCGTCCAATGGCATGCCAGTTATCATACCGCTTCAGGAGATGACCTGCCCAAACTGAGAGTTTTCGCCATCCAAAAAAGCTATATCAGCATTCTGGAAAAATAATTTCACAACATAAAACAAACACATTATGCAAAGATCAAGGATCATGTTAGCCTTGCTGTTGGCAGGGCTCATGCTGGGTACCTCATGTTCCGATTCGTTTTGGAACTGTATTGAAGGCAACGGGCGCACAGCCACGGTAAGACGAGTGGTGGGCGATTTCACGAACGTTACCAGTTACGGGGATTTTATTGTGGACGTAACTATCGGCGAAACCACAAGTGTTTCCGTTGAAGCCGATGAAAACCTCCTCTCCTATATCGAAACCTACATCAGTGGAAACACGCTGGTTATCGAAACGGAAGATAATCACTGTATAAAGAGTCGCGAGCAGATTTATGTCCACATTATCACCCCTTCCGTTTACGAATTGAAGATGTCGGGTTCAGGCATCATTTATTGCGACGATGTAACTGCCGACGAGCTGAAATATGTGGTCACGGGCTCGGGAGACATACAAAGTACAGGTATTTCCGTGAATTTCATCGAGGCAAACCTGACGGGATCGGGAGAAATAACGTTATCGGGAACAGCCGACCAAACTGACTTCCTTATCTCCGGATCGGGCAATATCAAAGCCCTGAACCTGGAAACGAATAAATGTATCGCCACCGTTACCGGCTCCGGAACCATTTACACTTTCGTAAACAGCATGCTGGATGCGCTAATTACCGGAAGCGGGAATATTGTTTACAAAGGCGACCCGGAGAAGGAAGTGGATATTACAGGCTCCGGAAGGGTTATCAGGTATTAATCATTGCGGATTCCAAAAAAAAACGATAAAAAGCAAAAGTAAGATTAGCCAAAAAGAAATCCGCAAATCAGTCTTGAGGCTGCAATTATTATTATCCCCGGATGGTTCCGGAAAAACAACATTAAAAATGAAAAAACTTTTAATCTTATTGCCACTTCTCATCGGTATAAGCATTTGTGCTTCGGCCCAGCATGCAGGAAAAGATGTTGGTATCAGGGGAGGAATTACCTCTGGAATTACATACCGGCAGTATCTGGAGCATAATTTTTCATATGAAGGGCTGATGAGTTTCCGTAAGGATGGACTGCAATTTACCCTTCTGAGACAAATTCACGAGCAGGCCCTGCTTGATGTATCCGAAAACCTGTTTGTAGTTTATGGGTACGGTGCTCACGCAGGGTTCTTCTATGATTCGGATTACAAAATTTTTATCTACAGCAGGGTTTACTATCCCGAAAGGAGGTTTTCGCCCGTTGCGGGTATCGATGGATATGCTGCTCTGGAGTACAGGATGAGTTCATATCCTTTGAGTTTTGCTCTGGATTACAAACCCTTTTTCGAAATATCAACATACCAATTCTTTAAAATCAGTATCTGGGACATGGCCTTTGCGGTCAAATACCGGTTCTGAAATCAATACCGGCAAGCGTTCCGGGTACCTAATAACAATTAAAAAAAACAAACCATGAAAAAAATAATTCTGATTTCGCTCTTAGTATTCGCCTCACTTGGCGCTTTCTCACAATTTGCCGGACGAGAAAACGGAGAACAAAGGTCAAACGATGAAATCCGCACCCTGATGGGTAGGAACCAACATTCCAATGGCGGTTACGGATCATTTGGTGCAGGGTATTCGATGATCGACGGGAAGGACGGAGTTACGCTGTCGGGACGAGCTGCCTGGATCGTTGGTCATTCCCTTGGTTTCGGATTTGCAGGAACAGGGTTCGTTAACTCCTTCAGTCCCTCGCCTCAGCCCGACCGGGTAGTGAACATGACTGGTGGATACGGAGGCCTACTCCTTGAGCCCATTCTGCTGCCAAAATTCCCGATACATTTGTCTTTCCCCATGATTGCCGGAGTAGGTGCAATAGCCTACACCTCGAGTTTCCAACCGGAGAATTCCTGGGAGTATTACGACACATGGGTGGAAGATACCGAGACCTATCTGATTGCGGAACCGGGCGTGGAAGTTGAGCTGAACGTCCTGAAATTCTTCAGAATCGCCTTCGGACTGAGCTACCGTTTTACCACAGATATTAACTGGGAATACAGCAGTCCGGATGTGCTGGAGGGCTGGAATGCGGGTATGACTTTTAAGTTTGGGAAGTTTTGATTTATGTGATGACGTGACGGGGTGACGACGGGATGGCGGGATGGGGTGATGGCGACGGGTGATGGCGCGATGACAGCGACGACATAACGAACGCCATAACGAATTCAAACATTTACGCTATACCTTAGAATATCGGATAAATGGAGTAGGTTTGTTGTAAGCATTACCTTTTTTGCCGCTTTGAGATGCCCCTCCCCAACCCTCCCCCGACAGGCTGGACTTTCGCTGAATTGAGGACTTGGCCCCACCCCAACCCTCCCCCGACAGGCTAGACTTTCGTGGAATTGAGGACTTGGCCCCTCCCCAACCCTTCCCCGACAGGCTAGACTTTCGTGGAATTGAGGACTTGGCCCCTCCCCAACCCTCCCCGGAGTGGGAGGGAGCTGGACTATCGCAAGGCTGAAGGTTTTAATACTACATATGCAGGTCTTATTTAATATCATCTCTCGGTAATGGCACGGCCTCTATATGGTGACAGTTTCTGACTAGCGGCCTGAAAGGCCAGCTTATCTGAGCCAAGGGCAAGTGAAATGAAGATTTATGCCGAAGACGGAAACCTTCATTTCACAACGCCCTTGGCAAATGACGGAATGAGAATAGCGGCCTGAAAGGCCAGCTTAAAGAAAATCCCGAATATCGGATAAAAGGACAAGGATCTAGAAAAGTGCGTTTGGCGCATAAGGCCCCTCCCCAACCCTCCCACTATATTTGTGCCATTTGGCAATGGGATGTAGATATTGTTCTTTGACATAATTGTTAAATTTGTTGATACACTCCCTTTCGGGGGATGAAGCGAAGGCGGAGCCGAAGCGAAATCCCCCGAAAGGGAGCAATAAAAAATACTCGATATGATCAATAACTCGTCTATGCAGAAATGGGACCGTCTAAAGCAAAAGCAATTAGACACCCAGTTTGTTAACAGCCTCATCCAGGGCATGAACTGCTCCCAGTTCGAAGCCAAAGCAATATTGAACGCTGTCTATCAAACCTATCAACCCTTTTTTGATAACTCCAGCGCAATGAAGCCTGGACAGATATTATTCGAAGTGGTTTCCATAGAAAGCGGAGCTCAAAAGAAGCTTTCAGAATGCAAGATGGTTAGCGTAATCCTTACCCTTGATGCAGGAGAAGAAGACCTGTTGATTAAAGAGCAGCAAGGTGTGCAGGGACTTCGTCAGCATCGGTTACAACGGGTTGTAAATGAAGCCTTTCAGCAAGGGGGGCTCTTAACCGTTGAAGATATCGCCAACCGATTGTTGAACTGTGGTGAACGAACTGTTTGTCGCGACATCAAAGCTTTTAAAGATCAGGACGTCGTTCTTCCGCTACGTTCAACCATACGTGATATGGGTAAGTCAATTACACATCGGGCATTGATTATCAAAGAATGGCTGCTGGGAAACGAATATACTGAAATAGCTCGTAAGACACATCACAGCATCGATGCAGTTGCAAACTATATCGACAAGTTCAAGCGGGTAGTTTGTCTTGCTAAAAACAACTATGAGTTAAAAACCGTAGCTTTTTTAGTTAAGCTCTCTCCTAGTCTGACAGAGGAATATTACAGATTGTATCAAGACCATCAGGCCGTACCGCATCGCAAAGAGGAATTGGATGATCTAGTAAAAAAAAGCCGTCAAAATTTATCAGAAAGCAAGTAAATATGATACCTAAAGCAACATCGGTAAAAAAGTATCAATCAGCACATGACAGGTTCTTAAAGCCTGCCATTGTCAACTTCTTTGAGCAAGAGTTCTGTGGAATGTTTGGACCGGTTGTCAGAGAAAACATTGCAGATGCTTTGATAGATCTTTTTGAGTCTCTTTGCCCAGAGTCATCACGGTTAAAGCCGGGACAGCTTATTTGGAATGCCCTTGACAAGCATACCAGAGCTGATTGGAGTAACCGTCGTTATAAGCCCGTGATTTTATCCTTGGTTACAGATGATGATATCTCAAAGTTCGAACAAGGAACTTCTGTAACACTTATAAGACAAAATGTTATGGCTCGAATGATCAGAGAGGCATACCAACAAGGAGCTGTTTTATCTACAAGAGACTTAAGCCTTTTGTTAGTGTCAGATGGAGCTTATCTTTCAAAACTAAGAATCGAATATGAGGATAGGCATAACACGATACTCCCTCATACCGGGGTTCTCCATGATATGGGAACTACTATTACACATAAGAGAGTAATAGTGTACAAGCATATTGTAGAGAAAAAGGATCCATCAATAGTTGCTCTGGAAACAAATCACTCCCAGCTGGCCGTCGATAAATATATTAAAGACTTTTATCGTGTTAAAACACTGGTTAATGATAACAAGGATGTTGACTTTATCCATCATACAACCAACATTGCCAGGCATGTGATTAATCAGTATCTTCAAATTATTAACAATTATGTCAAAGAACTATAACTTTTTATTCTTCCCACTTGGAATGTCAAATGACATTATCGGGTGGGAGGGGCTAGTGTTGCTTAAGCATAGGAGTTTAACTATAATCAAGTAGATTTTACCTAATGATATGGTATTCATAGGATTAACAAGAGAGAAGAACATGTATTTTGGTGCTAAGAAGGAGTTAATTCTTCAGGCAAGGGAGTTAAGGAAAGACATGACCAATGCAGAGGAAATTCTTTGGTCATTCCTTAGGAAACAACAAGTAGAAGGTAATATTTTCAGGAGACAACATCCAATTGATATTTTCATTGTTGATTTTTATTGTCACAAACATAAATTGGTAATTGAAGTTGATGGTTGTATTCATGATCTGCCTGACATGATGGAAAGAGACGAAAACCGAACTTATGAGTTAGAACAATTTGGGTTAAAGGTTATTCGATTTTCGAATGAGGAAGTAATCAATGAAATAGAGAATGTAATTGAAACAATTAAAGATCATCTAAGGGCTTGACTTGCCCCTCCCACTAGGGGGAGGGGTTGGGGTGGGGCAAATATTAAGTATCCTTTAAAACCTTTTGTTTAAGCAATTCTTTATTTATTTTAAAAAACATTAAGTTAATATAGACATTATTTTTCGAACCATTATCTTGAAAACCCACACAAACATATTACCCCTCAAAACACTTATTTCCATTCTCTTCCAAAGGGAATATGGCATTTTGTACAAAAATAAATTAATTTTATTCCTCGGAATCCTGTTGTTTTCTGGTTCCAATCAGGCCCTTTCCCAAAACAACGACTGCTGGAATAATTTCCGGGGAGATGCACAACTGTCGGGTGTCAGCCATGCAATTATACCCGAAAAACCTCAACTTCTATGGACCTTCAAAGCTTCCGACGGCTTCAAATCCTCCCCCGTGATATGCAAAAACACAATCGTAATTGGCTCGATTGATGGAAATGTATACGGTCTGTCGCTGGAGGGAAAACTCCTTTGGAAAATCAATACCGAAAACAGTATCGAATCGCCTGCGCTTATTGTTGGTGATGTTGCCTACATTGGTAACCTTAATGGAGAACTTTTCGCCATTGAATTGACTACCGGTAAAATCCTGTGGACTTACAAAACGGATAATCAGATTATGGGTTCTCCGAATTACTTCACCAACGGGCTCAGCCGGGTTATAATTGTGGGCAGTTACGATTATTGTCTGCACGGTGTAGATCTTAAAACAGGTAAGGGACTCTGGAAATATGAGGCGGATAACTTCATTAATGGCACTCCATCCATTTACAAGGGATTGGTAATATTCGGCGGATGCGATGGTTTATTGCACCAGGTAAACGCTTCAAACGGTATCCTGAACAAAAGAACAGCGGTGGCAACCTATGTGGCAAGCTCGGTTGCGATGGAAGAGGGGAATGCCTTTCTGGGCGACTATGATGGAAAATTTTCATGTTTGAATATTGCCACCATGAAAATATCATGGTCATTCCAGAACGAAACTCTAAAAATGCCCTTCATTGCTTCACCTGCTTTGTCGGATACCCGGGTTTTCATTGGCAACAGGGACAAGCATCTTTATTGCTTTGACAAAAAAACCGGGGGGTTGCAGTGGAAGGTGAATACAGGTGGGGGAATTGATGCTTCTCCGGTGCTTATTGGAAAAAGACTGCTTATTGCCAATATGAGGGGAGATTTGTTGTTGGTAAATGCTTCCGATGGTAAAATAAGCTGGAGTTATGAACTGGGAAGTGCCGTTGCGGGAAACCCAGCTGTTATAAATGATCATATAGTTGTAGGAGCCGCTGATGGAAGGGTTTATTGTTTCGGTAAAAAATAGGAGATGGAAAAATGAAGATAATGCACGTAATACCCGGTTCTGGGGGAAGTTTTTACTGCGGGAACTGCCTGCGCGACAGCAAGTTTGTAGAAGCCTTAAGGGCCTCGGACCACAAGGCGGTGAAGCTGCCAATGTACCTTCCGCTTTTTGCCGATGAGCACGACCTTTCGCGGGAAATACCTGTATTCTACGGTGCAGTTAGCATATACCTCAAACAGTTGTTTCCGGTTTTCAGAAACGCACCTCCCTGGGTCGATAAAATGCTGAATTCAAAACCCATGCTTAAACTGGCCTCCCGTTTTGCCGGCTCCACAAATGCCAAAGGTCTCGAAGAAATGACGGTTTCCATGCTGATGGGCGAGCATGGTCAGCAAAAAGAGGAACTCGAGAAAATGATCGACTGGATCGTTGAAAATTGCGATCCGGATGTGATTCATCTCTCAAATGCATTGCTGCTTGGACTTGCCGGCCGTTTGTCAGAGCGTATGAATATTCCGGTTGTCTGTTCCCTCCAGGATGAAGATGTCTGGGTGGATGTGATGAAGCCTGGATTCCGCAAGCAGGTCTGGGATCTGATGTCGGAAGGTGTCGCCCATGTGAAATATTTCATTTCCGTTAGCGATTTCTATGCGAAAGAAATGCTTACCCAAATGCACATCCCAGAGGAAAAGATGAAAACAGTGCATATTGGCATCTTTCCCGGGGAATACGAATTTATGGCTCCTTCTGAAAAGGGAAGGAATATCGGATACGTTTCAAGGATGTGTGAGGAAAACGGTCTCGACATTCTTGTGGATGCCTTTATTGACCTAAAGAAAAGTCCTGGGTTTGATGATGTAAAGCTTATTCTCACCGGCGGTTCAACGGGCGACGATACAAATTACCTCAAACGCATCCGCTTAAAGCTCAAGATGAATGGCTTGCTGAAAATGGTTGAATTTCATGAGGATTTCGAGTCGCAGGGACTTAGGGAATATTTCAAGAAAGTGTCGGTGATCTCAGTGCCTGTCCGCAATGGTGAGGCTTTCGGTATCTATCTTCTTGAAGCAATGGCCTCCGGAATTCCGGTGGTTCAGCCCGCCCTGGGAGCTTTTCCCGAAATTGTATATTCTTCCGGGGGAGGTTTGATCTACGAGCCAAACACACCCGCAGTTTTGTCAGAAACCTTGAAGAAACTCCTTTCAGATCCAGACGAACTTAACCGTTTGGCAATTCAGGCCCGAAAAGGAGTGGAAGAAAAATTCCATCTGAAAGATCAGGTTGACAAGATGATTGGGATCTATCAGGCGGCAATACAATCTAAAAATTGAAACATAGTCAAGTGAAATGAAATAAGTTATGGCACTTAACGAATCTGACATAAAAAGTATAGTTGAATCAGGCGAAGGTTATAATGCAGAGTTTAAGTTACAGATACCTTCTAAAGTAAAAGAAATTGCTGAAGAAGCATGTGCGTTTGCAAACGCTGCAGGAGGGACTATACTTCTTGGTGTTGATGATAATAACACAATAAAAGGAATTGAAATTAGTAATATTAAACGATCGGCTGTTCAAGATGCTTTATATCAAATTTCAGACTAATTTCGGTGTAAATTCGGAAGAATTTCGTATCAAATTTAGCTTGAATCTATTGAAAACACTACTTTTTGTTTTCAGAAAGCCTGAAATTACAGCAAAGGAAATCGCACAGGGAATTGGAGTATCTTCAAGAACGGCAGAGAATTATCTGTTAAAACTAAAGAAAATTGGAGCTATTAAAAGAATTGGATCCGATAAAACAGGCAAATGGATAATTGGGCATCCACAACTTGGATAGGTTTTCAAAATTCCAGAACCTAAATTATATATTTTATGCTGATAGACTTTCAGAGTTTATTGATATGTTTATCTGAGCTAACAAAAAAATTCCAGTAAGATAATGCTCCAACTAAAAAACATCTCCAAAAGCTTCGGAACCCCCAACGAAACAAACTTTCGCCAGGTTCTCAGCGACTTGTCATTCCATCTTGCTGAGGGGGAAAGTGCCGCCATCCTTGGCCCTTCAGGCTCAGGGAAAACCACCCTCCTGAACATCATCGGAACCCTTGATTTTCCCGACTCGGGCGAAATCCGATTCAAAAACGAAGATGTGAGCGCCTTTAGCCCTCCCGCCCTCGACCAATTCAGAAACCTCGAAATCGGCTTTGTGTTCCAGTTCCATCATTTGCTGCCTCAGTGCACCCTACTGGAAAACATCCTCCTCCCGGCCATGCTGCTCAAAGACAAGGCAGAAAAGAAAAAAAGACAATCCCGTGCTGAAGATCTCTTAAAACGAGTAGGAATCTGGGATCATAAAGA
>CAMAZH010000085.1 GCA_945863035.1 Chitinophaga pinensis
TGGGCCTATTCCAGCTATTTTATGCTTCTGGTTGCATATACTGTTGTGATGGTTCCCTTTAATTCCCTCATTGGAGTGATGTCGCCCAATCCCGTAGAACGCGTAAGCCTTTCCTCCTACAAATTTGTTGCGGCATACAGCGCAGGCATTTTTGTTCAGGCACTTCTGATACCCATGGTCGAAAAACTCGGTCAGGGCAACGAGGCCAGAGGGTACCAATTATCTATGGCTATTATTGCCGTCATCGGTATCGGATCGCTGCTGATTGCGTTTTTCGCAACAAAAGAGAGGGTGCTGCCGGATCCTCAAGCCAGAAAAACCCTAAAAACAGATTTCAAGGATATTTTCGGCAATAGGCCTTGGGTGATATTATTTACAATCTCCCTGTTGTTTTTAATCTATATAGGAGTTCGTTCGGCTTCGGTAATGTATTACTTCGAATACTACATGGGCAGAAAAGATTTGGCTTCGGTTTTCATGGTTACGGGAACCCTTGCCGTGCTGCTGGGCGTTTTGCCTACGAGGTATCTTTCAGTGAAGCTGGGCAAGAAGCGGCTTTTTATCATCTCAATGTTTATAATTGCAGGGGCGTTGACAGCCAATTACTTTGCCGGCCCGGAAGACCTTGTTTTAATATTCGGAACCCAGATCCTTTTCTCTTTTGCCTCAGGACCTAGTATGCCCTTGTTATGGTCCATGCTGGCCGACTCTGCCGATTATGGGGAATGGAAGACCGGGCGCAGGTCTACCGGGCTTATCTATTCAGCAATAACTTTTGGGCAGAAAACCGGTATTGCAATAGGTGCCGCTTTTATGTTGTTCGTTATCGGGACATTCGGATATGTGGCTAATCAGGTTCAGCTTGCTCCTGCACTGATGGGGATGAGGCTTAGTATGACCCTTATTCCAGCTGCAATTTGTTTGATAGGTACAGCAGTTCTATTTTATTATAACCTGACGGATAAAACCATGGAGTCCGTTGAAAAAGAGTTGACAGCACGAAGAAATTCCCAGAAATAGAGTAATTTCATTTTTTCCTTTAAAAAAAATCTATGAAGACTATTTGCAGCCCCGCAATGCTAATTCTATTCCTTAGCATCAGTTTATCCACATGTAAATCAAATGGAGATCAGTGGGATATTGATTCTCCTGATGGTGTGATTTCGGTTATTGTAAATTCTGCCGCGCCTGAAGCAAGCGCTTCGGGACAACTAAGTTATCAGGTAATCATTTCCAGAGACGGCAAAAAGATTACCGCTCTGGCTTCCTCACCCCTTGGTATTGTTCGTGAAGATGGGGATTTTTCAAAGAACCTGATTTTTATGAAAAGCAGCGTTCAAAAAAACGTAGCTGTCGAGTACCAGCTTTTATCGGGCAAGCAACGCGAATGCAAAAACGAGTACAATGAATTGGTTCTGGAATTTCAAAACGCGGATGCTCGTCCCGTAAACCTTATTTTCAGAGCTTTTAACGATGGAATTGCCTTTTGCTACGAGTTTCCCTCCTCTGAAGACCGAAGCGTGAGGGTGTTAAACGAGAATTCCGGCTTCAATATACCCGGGGCAATGGCATGGATGCATTCTTATGATACCGTTACCGCATATACCCCTGCCTATGAGACTTTTTTTGAGGGACCGATGGTTTCAGGAACTCCGGCCGCCAGTAACAAAAACGGATGGGCATTTCCCGCTTTGTTCGAAACATCCGAAAAGCAGTGGCTCTTAATTTCCGAATCCGGTTTGGACGGCAATTATGTGGCCTCACATCTGGATGTCGCAGGAAACGAGGGTTTGTATGTGTTGAAAAATCCGGTTGCTACAGAGGCAATGGGTTATTTTGAAGCCACATCATATGCAAAGCTGCCTTTCAAAACACCCTGGAGGGTTATCATTGCAGGGAATGATCTTCCCACAGTGCTTGAATCGAATCTGATAACCGACCTTGCGCCGGAATGCAAACTGGAGGATGTAAGTTGGATCAAGCCAGGACGCGCCGGATGGAGTTGGTGGTATGACAATGATTCTCCCAAGGATTACAATCGGATGCTTCCTTTTATTGATTTTGCCTCCGAAATGGGATGGGAATATTTCCTGGTTGATGCCAACTGGAACATCATGAATAACGGTACACTGGAAATGCTGGCAGAATATGCATCCAAAAAAGATGTTGGACTCCTGTTGTGGTATAATTCGGGCGGCAAGCACAATGTGGTTACAGAGCAACCCCGGGATCTAATGGATAAGCGCGATATACGGCGCAAAGAGTTTCAGAGAATCCATGAACTGGGTGTAAAAGGTATAAAGGTGGATTTCTTTCAAAGCGATAAAGAAGACATCATCAGGCAATATATCGGAATTCTTGAAGATGCAGCCGAATTTGAGATACTAGTTAATTTCCACGGCTGTACGCTGCCCAGAGGCTGGAGCCGTACCTATCCAAACCTTGTCTCAACTGAAGCCATAAGGGGTGCTGAATGTTATCTTTTCGACTCATTATACCCGGAAAAAGCTCCGGCGCATCTCGCCATTGTGCCTTTTACCAGGGGAGTTGTGGGTCCTACAGATTACACCCCCGGAGGTTTCTCGGACGTGAAATATCCCCATCTTACTTCAAATGGCTTTGAAATAGCGCTGCCGGTACTTATTGAAAGTGGAATTACACACTATGTGGACGCTCCATGGGAATATTCCAAATTGCCGGAATTTGCCGTTGAGATGCTGAAAGAGATTCCTGTCTTATGGGACGAAATCAGGTTTTTGGATGGCTATCCCGGCAAATATGCTGTTTTGGCCAGAAGAAGCGGAGAGAAATGGTTCGTGGCTGGAATAAACGCGCAGAACCAGGAGCAAACAGTAAAAATTGATGTCTCCCCCTGGGCTGAAAATGGGAAACTCACTGTTATTACCGATGGAACTGAAAAACGCAGCCTTGTGCAAAAGGAACTGGTTTCTGAAGGCGGTATTATTGAGTTGGAAATGATTCCGTTGGGAGGATTTGTAGGAATTATCGGAAAATAATAAACAGTACAAATCGTTCAACTACCCCTTGCTTTTTTAACTTCTTCCTTGCATGCAGAAGCTTATATAGATAAATTGTCTTTTTATCATATTGATTTTAAATGAGTGAGTTGACAAATATAGTTGTCATTGTACCAGGTGGAGTCTGGCATGGTGTAGAATGGGTTTGTTATTTTGTTTATTGTGCTATCTTTTTTTTGGGAGTTCCGATCTCTTTAATAGATCGGAACTCCCCCTCCATTCGAAAATAATAGTAGGGAAGCCAATGAATGGATTCCTCGACCAGAAGGGAGTTGGTATAGCTCATAATGGGTTTGCTCTTTTGTTGAGCGTCCAGTTTTATAAGAGAGTTCCGATCTCTTTAAGAGATCGGAACTCTCTCAGTATTCTATTTGGATATCGTAATTATCTAAAAGCCCTGGTAATCCCCGAAGTGAAAATTTAGCCCTCCTTACCCGATTCGTTACTGGGTCTATTGAATAATTGTAAGATGTACTGAAATCAACTTTTTCACATATTGTGTTCTCAAATCTGGCCCCGGCAAAGTCGCAGTTGTCAAAAACAGAACCACTTAAATCACACCCTGTAAAATCTGCCTCTTTCAGGGAACTGTTCGTGAAAGTTGTCTTCCTCATTTTGGTTCTGTAAAAGGAGGAATTGGCAAGGTTGCATCCTTCAAAACCTGCCGTGAGTCCATACTCGTTTAAATGAGAAAACATCAAACCAAGCATTTTACAATCCCTGAAGGCCACATCCCTGAAAACCGTTTTCGTAAGCCCTGCCATGCTCAGGTTGCATTCTGCAAACGTACACTCAATGAACTTTATCTCGGACAGATCCGAATTTGAAAACTCGCAATTCTTGAAAACACAAAGTTCATATTCGCCTTTGGTTAGTGGGTCTTTAGTAAAATAACATTTGTCAAAGGTCTTTTCCTCAAAATATTTCAGCCCCATTCGTATTATATATTTTCGGAAAGGAATCTCAGCCAAAAAAATTGCATTTGACTCTTTCGCGGATTAGTAGAAGTAAAATTAATCTAATTCCGCAATTTTTTATGTTAAGACAAGTAGGATTTTCCGATTCTGCAGTTTCTACATCTATGAGTAATTATGGGCATTGCCATTTTTGTGGACACCGCAAAAATGGGTTTTGAAAATTCTTAGGAACAATTCTCAAGGAAACAAGCAAACCTATCATGATTTCCTCTGCCTCTAGCCAAATTGAATATGCATACCATTTTTCTGTGCTTTAAGAAAACGGTAAACTCAATTATTTCCTGAGTGTAAGAACCGATGTGTATTGGGAAAGCGAATCCCAACTTTTAGGGGGACGACTCGGTGTACTTTTTAAAGTTATTTAAAATTGCCTGCCAACCTTTATACTGCAATTCAATCGAGTGGAAGCGATCGGCTTCAAACATTTCAATAACAGATGTCTCGTTGCCACATTGGTCAAAGGATATCTGTACTTTTCTACCATCATCGATAGTATACTCAATTTGCTTGTGCGGCTCAATATACGTGTAATGGCCTGTAAAGTCAAATCCCTCGCTGCTATCCTTTGCTTCCATTCGTGATAGGAATTTTCCTCCAACACGTAAATCATTTCGCGCTTCGGGCGTATGCCAGTCTTCTGATGCTTTATTCCAGTGAATGATATGCTTTGGGTCTGTCCAAAGCTTCCATACTTTTTCCACACGCGCCTTAATATCTGCCCTCAATGTGACGATTGCTTTTTCAGATATTGTTGTCATGGTAATTAAATTGAATCGTTAAATCGGTTCTCCGAATCAAATCATTCTCGTAATCAACCCACCCTGAGGTGTTTTGTGTGGAAGGGAAATTAAAAAATCCGGTCTCACACAGGACTTTTTTTATGGCCTTATTGTTCTTATAACAAATATCTTAACTGAAAGTTCAGTTATGTAACACTTGTAAAATCTCATTTTATTTAGTAAGAAAATGTTTGGATCAGAATGAAGGTAAATTACTGAAGTACTTTTGAATTAGGGTTGTTAATGCGTCCTTTGTAATGGGCTTTGCAATAAATTCATTACAACCAGCCTCAATCGCTTTTTCCCTGTCACCGGAAAGACCATATGCGGTTTGTGCAATTATTATGACATCCTTGTTGAATTGCCGGATTTTCCTGACCGCTTCATACCCGTTTATTTCAGGTAATTGGATATCCATAAGCACAAGATCCAGGTCGGGATTTTTATGGCAAGCGTCCACAGCCTCGAGACCCGTTCTAACTTTAAAAATTTCTTTGCCTAATGCTTCAAGAAAAATCGATATAAGCATTTCTGAGGTTTCATCATCTTCAGCAATCAGCAATTTCAAGCCATCTTGGGTTTGCTCAACCATTACCTTGGGTTCATCAGGTGGGAGAGGGTTGTGGATATTTATTGTTTCGTCTTTTCCTGATCTGTACGGTAAAGTAAAATAGAATGCCGAGCCTTTTCCTTCCTCGCTTTCTACCCGGATTTTCCCTCCCAGCATTTCAACATAGGCTTTTGTGATGGATAGTCCTAATCCTGTACCCTGCCGGGCCATACCATCGGTAACCTCTGCCTGAATAAATCGTTCAAATATGACTTCCTGCCTATCCCGCGCTATTCCGATCCCCGTATCTTTAACATAAAACTCAAGTTCAACAGGTTGCTCAACCTTAACTATTCTTGCTTTTCGCAAGTCTTTTGAAGTATCGTTGTAATTATTGCCGGGTTTTAAAATACAACCGAATTCTATCGAGCCAGCGTTGGTGTATTTAATTGCGTTTTTTACCAGATTGGTAAGAATTGCAAAGATTTTTTCACGGTCTGTTTTTACAATCGCTTCGTTACCAAGGAGGGATTTTTTGAGGGAAAGCTTAATGCCTTTGGCCTCAACTTCTGGTTTGAAGAATGTGTAAATATATTCCAGTTGCTCATTTATATTTGATTCTTTAATAGTAATATCCATCAGTCCCGCTTCAATTTTGGATATGTCTACAATATCGTTTATGATATTCAACATGCGTATACCGCTTTTCTCGATGATTTCGATGAACCTTTTGTGCTTGGCAGCTGAAAGATTGGAGTCTTTCAACAATTCGGCAAACCCCAAAATACCATTCATCGGGGTGCGAATCTCGTGACTCATGTTGGCAAGAAAGGCTGTTTTTAGCCGATCGCTTTCTTCTGCTTGTTCCTTGGCCTTTATTAACTCCTGCTCTGCCATTTTACGATCAGTGATATCGAGTATAGAACCTAATGAGCGGACAATTTTTCCCGAATAATCTCGCACATGTTCGCATTTTTCATAAACATACCTTAGCTCACCTGTGTTTTTGCGGACAATACGATGCTCTATCTCATATCCGTCGGCATTGGAGGCTATGGAATTGGAGTAGCTTGAATCAACAAGTTCGCGGTCTTCAGGATGAACGTACTCGAAAAACGCATCGTAGCTCGATTCGAATTCCTGAGGCTCCAATCCAAGGATCCGATACACCTCATCAGACCAGACCAGCCGTCCTGAGGCTATGTCCAGTTCCCAACTTCCCAGATGCGCAATCTCCTGAGCTTTGCTCGATCGAATATTACTGTCCAATAACAATAGCTCTGCCTGTTTATGCTTTGTGATATCCTGAATTTTAGGTAAAAAGAACAAGGGCTTTTTATCGGAATCCAACACCAGACTAATACTAATCTCTCCCCAAACAATCGCGCCATCCTTCCTGATATATCGTTTTTGGGTTGAATATGTGTCAATCTTACCCTCTGTCATCAGCTTCAACTCTTTCATGCCGAACTCAACATCCTCCGGATGGGTAACATCGGAAATCCTTTTTTCATTCAGCTCCTTTTCTGTGTATCCCAGGAAATTGCAAAATGCCGGGTTGCATTTGATAAATTGCTTGTTCATGTCAACCATTACTTCCCCTACTGGTGAATGATCAAAAATACTTTGAAAAACAGCCTCGTTTTTTATCAATTTTTCTTCAGACTGCTTTCGGTTGATCATTACAACCAACTGTTCGGCAAATGACTTAATTCTAATGATATCTTGCTTTGAAGGACAATTTTTAAAGTTGATGTCAAGAAGTGCTATATTTCTCTTTTTGAGATTCAGTGGTATGCTGACAATAACCGTTGATCCGGTGAAATATGAGATGATTCTTGAAAGATACTTCTTTAAAGGTAATCCCGGATAATTTGATTCAGCAAATGCCATTATCATTGACTCCAGGTCAGCTGAGTTTTCGGAAATCCTGATTTTATTGTTCGCTATTGTTTGAGAATACCAATTATCGCTGATTAATGAAATATTGATATTTGAAGGGATAGTTGCAGGCAGAAATTTTTCAAATGCAGATAGAATGTCCTTTTTTATGTTTGCTTTTTCATACATCAGAAATTGGCCGTCATCGCTTACCAAATAGAGATCGGCATGATTAACAGGGAAGGAATGTATTATAATCTGCTTTGTCTTCTCGATCAGGTAATTGAGGCTCTCGCCTCTGTTCATGTCAGCATTCAATGAATTCAGCACATCGAGATCGTGCGTCGCCAGCTTGGATTCGGGGAAATCTTTATTAAAAGCGCCTATTAAGGATGAGCTATCCTTCCTGAGTTCTTGCAGTTCCTTGATAAGTTCTTCCTTGCTTTTTTCCTTGTCGTTCATGGCAATGTTTTTTAAGCGGGGATAAGCTTAGAATAACAATTAACACTCGCCTCTCTCTTCATTTATTCCGTTTATCCGGAATCGGTTCATTTTAAAAGATCAGGTGGTATAAAAGGTTCTTCTTTTTCTTAAACAGGGATATGAACAATAAAGATATTCATCTTTTTGATATTTACACAATAGGTGTGAACATAAAAAACAATTTTGGCTTTAAATAGTATTCTTTAGTTTGTTTATGAAGCATCAGTATGAGTTTTTTCAATTATCTTCCCAGCCATTAAGTTGATTCTGAAAAAAGTCCTTAATACGATCTCCGCCCACCTGAACATTGTTGTTTTTAAGGACACGATAGTTATCGAGGGGGATGTCACTTATCCCCCCATCCCAGTCACGCAGCAGGCCCTCCCAGGACTTATCGGGATAAATCCATAATCCTTCACCGTACAGAACATTCCCTGCTGCAAAGTCTACCACAACCATGCCATATTCCTGCAAGGCTCTGGCAACAACTTTTTCTCCGGGTAAAAGCTCGAATCGGGAGAGATCGAGTGAGGGGTCCAACTGAATTACGGACCCCTCGGGAATGCCTCCTTTGAAATTCCCATCAGTCCAAATTGCCGGATACGTGTATTCCTTGAGTGCAACATATCTCAAGGCACAACTCAGCTTGTGTTTTATCTCGCCGGCAAGAATCTCATCATACATTATGGTGCCGGCAAAAGAAGGCACTCCTGCTGCACGGCTGGGACCATATTGATGAATCGATTCGTCATCCTTTATCTGGAAATCCTCTTTGTTGAAGACCCCGTTCCCATCAAGCGGCACAATTATCCCCGTGCAGGCTACCCATTGTCCTGTGCTGTCCAGTTCAACCTTGAACATATCCCAGGCAAGCTTCCTGTTCCAGTCTACAATGGTGGCATGCTGATCGCTCCCGGGGGATGGCTTGAAATCCTTGGGGATAGGCACACCAATGGAGTCAAATCCGGAATGATGACGAAAATCCGATCCCGGGTAGCTTCCAACCTTAACATGGGGAGTTGTGCTGTCTACCTCGTAAATCGGAATTGTATAATTGTGTAGATTGATGCCGAAATTCTGACGGCTGTGATCTTTTTTCAGGAGGCCAATGAAATGGTCGCTTTGTGGATCAATCTCAACATTTTTTGGAATTGGCTGGTTCCAAAAACTGCTGTCATGAAAAAAGCGCTTTACAAGCTTTTTTTCCGTGCTTTCGGGACTTGATGTGCAGGAAAATGCCATAAACAGGATGGGCAGAATTAATAGGGGCTTCATAATATGGTTTTAATCGATCCATAAAGCAAAGCCTGATATGCTGTTAGATCTGCATTCTTAGGAATCTTTGTCCATTCCAAAAATACCTGACCTCCCATGTAATAGCCCTCTGCGGTTTTGTTCTTTTCCAGGTGACCCAGATACCTTGCGTAATTTGGAAACAGGCTTTTTGTAAAAGCGGTGTCTCCGGTAACTTGGTAATACCAGAATAACTCAATCAGAGTTTTGAGGATGAAATCGTTATGACGGTTTTCGACACCGGTTTCCATTTCATCTCTATACATGTCCTGAAAAAGCAATAAGGACTGCTTCATAAGCCGGCTGTCACCCGAGGTGGCAAGCGTAATCGCATATTCCGGCAATGCATCACCCGCATACAAGCCTCTTTCCCTGAAAGGCGTGTCGGTGTATGAATCTTCCGAACAGACCCTGAGTGTTCTCCATCCCAGTTCCCGGATTTTGTTGAACATGGGATCGGAGCATTCGAAACTGCCGGTTTTCGTAAAGGGATACATTTGCTCAATAACACCAACTTTTTTAAGCGTTACGATGGCCTTTCGCGGGGGAGTGATTTTCATAAGCAGATAACGTATGCCGTAGGGTTTAAAAGTTTCAAAGCGGGTTCGTTTCCCGTCGCATATGAAGCGGCAGCCTGAATTTATCTGAGCTCTTTTGTAAAGGTAAGGCAGACCTTGTTGATTCAGATCTTCGCTAATGCCCATATCAATGATTGTTCCTGCAGGTGCGTCAATATCCAGAAAAACCCTTCCCAGCATTTTTTTACCCATATCGAACGAAAAAATCCGGGCTTGCGAAAAACTGAAATTCCCAGTTTGGTAGTCGTTTGGCTTGAGGTTCTTAGTTGCATCCGACTGATTCCATACAAGTTCACGTACCGGGGATTTTCAGGGTAAAACCTCGTTGGGCCAAAGTTCAGGTGAGTTCCGTTCACAAAAAGGTGGTATCTAATAAGAAATGGAATATGCGAAGCTTTCTTAACATCTGCTTATTTCTTAATTATCTTCCGGGTCGAATAGAAACCGGTTTTGTTGTAAAAGCGTAACAGATAGACTCCTGCCGGTAGTTCTGCAGTGTGAATAGTTATACTCAAGGCGCCCTGTGGTTCGATTTTCTGAATCAGATTGCCCAGAATATTTGTGAGTTCAATTTTTTCCAGCCCGGAAAGATATTTCACAGAAAGGTATTCGTTGAAAGGATTTGGATAGATTTCAATTTGGGCGTCCTGATCCGGGTTCAATCCAACCGCTTTGGAAATATCCACTCTTATGCTATCCTTGATTTCCGGATTCTCCACAGATTTAACAATAATGTAGGTCGTTCCTATTCCAACAATCTGAACAGCTCCTAAGGAACCCACGCTTACAACGCTGCTGTTTTTTGAGCTCCACTCAACACTTTTGTTTGTTGCGTCCTCGGGAACAACCGAAGCAGTAAGGCTGAAAGAAGGGTCATTCATAAATTTTGTCAGCGGACCCGTTTCGTTTATTTTGATATCGGTAACCCTAATCTCACCTTTAGTTCGAAGCATAATGTTATCGATATAGATCAGCATATTTTCATCGCTTCCACCCGCAATTTGAAAATTAAGTGTGTTAATATCCTTATCACTTATTCCCAGATCGGCCAGATCATAGGACACTGTTGTCCATGTATTAGCCTGAATTTCTAGGCTATTCAACTGATATGCACCCAGCGTGATATCAGCGTTTTTCACCTCAAGCCTGATGACATTTACCGGGCTTCCCGATAAAACCTGGAAGGTCAGGAAATCCATACCTGTTGTGCTGTGGGGCGGGAATATCAATCCAAATCCGGCCCAAAGGTTTGTCCCATCCCGTCTCCATACTGCTGCCTTATCAGATTCATTGCTTTCTTGCTTCAGGGGATTGTCGGCTTTAGCCACAGAATCGGACGCCCAGCCGTAAGCTCCATAACCACCTGACCAGTCAAGCGCTATTGTCTCAAAATCAGCTATCACATCATAGCTTATGCCGGAGGGAACTCCTCCATCCACAACAACTGTGCATTCTGCTTGATTTCCATAAAGAGGAACTGCTTTGATAATGGCCGTGCCACCTGAAACCGCGCTGATTTTGCCATTCTGGTCAACGCTTGCCACTGAGGGGTCCGATGAGACCCAGGTAAAAGAGTGGCCAGCGGCATCTGCACTAAGGGTATACATTTCGGGGGAGTCGATTTCCACCATGGTTTCACTGATTGTTATCTCATCGAACCTTTGGGCTGCCTTACCGGCAAGGATAAAATCATCAAAAAGGATTGGAATTGCCTGTGGATTTCCTGTCTTATTCACAAAAACATTAAACTGGACCAATTTTTTATTTTCTGTTAGATTGTAAGTATACATCTGCCAGCACTCTTCGCCAATGACACTTTCATTAATCTCGATTTTGCTTTGGTCACTGGCAATCATTTGAATAAAAAAGTCTTTTATCCCGGAACCGAAATATTTAAACTGGAATTGAGCAAACTCGGTTAAATCCTGAGGGTGATCGGTGGGTAAAACCATCCCGAGAAGTTTCCAGTCACCTTCGGGCCGGTCCCATTTAACCACCTTTTCGCTCGGGTTTGCCCCGCTAATTATAGGATTTGCATATGCAACATCGTTTGCACCGGTAGGTGTGTACAGCTGGGCAAAATCGGGCTGTGGCTCAGTAGTTACCGGGATAACCACATCAAAATCAGCCATCACGAAATCAATAGCCATTTTAACATGAACCCAGCAGCTGTCTTTTTTGGAACCGTTAAGTGATGTTGCAATAACCCAAACATCACCGGGTGCAACAGCTGTAAGGGTTCCGTTTTCGTCAACCGACACAATTCCCTCGATGGAATAACTCCAGTTTGCAAACTTATTTGATGCGTCTGCGGGAAGAAATGTGATGCTTAGATTTTTTTTTTGCCCTTCTACAATCGAAATCGTATCGGGTTCGATACTGATCTGCTCGACATCTATTTCAGGCCATGAGCATGTCACAGTGCAGGATGCCGATACGGATTCGTCGAGTGTGGAAACAGAGATTGTACATGTGCCCGAAGTTATTCCGCTTACACGTCCAAAGCCGTCAACCCAGGCAACCCGTGGGTCTGAGCTTGCCCATTTCAATGCGGCGAAACTGGCATCGTTTATATCCGGCCTTGCATAAACCAGAGTGTCTTTTCCCTGGATATCTAGAAAGATTTCGCTGCTGGACAGGGTAAGGGACTCTATTTTTTTGGGGGATGATGAATTTTTATTTTGTCTTGAGTTTGCAAATCCATATGCAATTCCCCCGTAAACAGTATTCTGATGTATCGTATTTTCCGACGACATGGGTGAGTGAATATTGCTATTCCAACGCTCATGGCCCGGCCACTCCGTCATCTGAGGGTATTGCGAGAAATTTGCCCAATCCTTATCCCAAGGCCCCATTCCTCCGGTGATTGAGACCCCATCAACTGTCCAGGTAAATGCCGGCACACCATAAGCCATCGACCAGGGCCCGTAAGGTATAAAGCCGGGATATAAAACCCAGTTATTGTTGTATCTGCTGTCCAGATGGAAGCCGCAAGCAGCCGGCCGGGGACCAACACCAGTCATCCAGGTGGTGTGTCTCGGATTGGTTCCAAGAAAATAGTCTGCCGTGGTGTGTATTGCGTTTTTGTATTTTATATCGCCCGTTAATGCGTAAGCTGCTATTGCCTCCAAAATCATGGGTGTTGTAGCCTGCCCTACCAGCATCGGCATATCAATTGCGCCACCCCAGCGACAGGCCCGTTTATCCACAGCATCTAACACATATTTTCCGGCAGTATTCAGGGCAAGTGCCTTCAGTTCGGACTGAAGCACTTTATCAATATTCTTATTGTTGGCAATAAGGTAGGAATAAACACCCCAACGCACGTCCTCAGAAAGACTTGTGGAATTTTTCAGCTCATTCAAAATAAGCTCTGCTGCATTCTTATACTCTTGCTTGCCTGTAACTCTGAAAAGGTTAGTGGCTGCATAGAGTCTGTATACCTTCAGCTCATTGCTGTAGTTGGTGTGGCCTGAGGGTTGGTTTGCCGGGGCAGATGCCCACACGAATGCCTCTTCTGCTTCTTTGGTCCAGTTAACCGAGTCGTGCGACATGGAAGCAAAGTCTACATGATCGAGCATTTCAACCGGAAACCTATTTGGATTTTTGCCCAAACTTTTAAGGATCAGTGCGAATTGGGAAGCCTGGCCTGCATAAAAATAGGTCATAAATGCATCGGCTTGGGTAACTATGGTGCGACGTGACTCTTTCCACGAGGGAAGAGATGATTCAGCACTGCCGTCAACACTTGTGAAAACGTCGGCACAGATCCGTGCGCCACCAACTCCCCCGTTGCTGTAACCTTTTGCAATGAGCTCCTTTCGCAAGCGGTAATTGAATTTAATAAGCCAGGAGGCTTCATCAATGATGTCAGGAATCCCGTTACCGCTTTCCGGGATATTCAGATCGGCGTCACTGTAAAGTTCCGGAGCAAGTTCATAACTTAGCATAAGAATTACCGGAATGCTCTCGTGGGTGAAGTACTGATCCCAGTCGCCAGCATCATGATACCATCCGGCTACATCCAGAGGCTTGCCTATTGCGGCATCGCGAATGGCTGGTTGGGAGCCGCCTCCCCCGTCGCTTTCCGCCCACGATGTATAGGGATAATCGGAATAAAGCAATTTGCCGGCAAAATCGACACCGTCATCACTTGTAACTTTTGTGTTTTGATTCACCGGCCGTATGTAACCTTCTTTGGTGTAGGGAGGTGCTAACCGTATACCCGCTCTCTGATGGTACAGACCGCGCATAACATTGTAATAGGCTTCATAAACAGCATCGGTACCGATTTTAAATGGATATGATTTTCCAAAGCCCTCAACTACCAGGTAGTAAGTTCCATCGTCAGTAATGTCTGAAAAATCGCAGTCGTAAACTTCAGCGCCTAGAAAATTTTGGTTTGGAGTATCATTGGTTTGGGAAGTTTCTGCGTTTGTTGCTGATTTTCTTTTGCGGATTGTACCTTCCTTCACAGCTGTGGAATTCCCCTCCATATAAACCCGGTATTTGCTTCCTGAATACACGGAGAGATCCAGTCCGCCCAAATCACCCATCCATTGGTACACATATCCATATTTCGGTGCGTCTTTTGCATACCCGATGGTGTTTACGTGAACCGCCTCGCTGCGAAGCGCTGATTCGTCATAGGTAAATGTCCATGTTGCGCCATTGGCAGCAAGATTACCTGTGGCAAGTGTATAAGTTTTTCCGTTTTTCAGGGACTTGTTCAGAACCAGATAAAAATCATGCTCGGATGCCCAGGGTTTTGTAGTGGGGTTAAACGAGCTCCCGGCCCAGATCTCAGGGTCTTTCTTAAACTCGGTTCCTTTTGATTTTCTTCCTACCTGTTCCGGATTCTGCGCTGCCAGAAATTCCGGATCATCCACACTTGATATCGCCCAGGAATCTGGTGTTTTGGCGGCTGCGACGTCCAGCCTGTCAACACTCAATGCATTTGGGTATGTTACGGTTCCGTCATCAAAGTGAACCCAAATGATTTTGTTTGTAAGAGGAAGAACTTCGATGATGTCTGATGCCTTGATACTTTTTCCTGTTAAGACCAGGCAAAGGAGAAGAAGTAAGTTGAAACGCATAAAAGAGTAGTTTTAGTTTGATGCAAAAAAACTACTCTTTTATGGAAGTGGATTATGCTATTTTCCTAAAAGGGTTTGCTATTTTATTTCGTTTATTTTTTCGGAGGAAGCAATCCACTCGACAACACGGTCGGGCCAGGTTGAAAGGTATCCTTTGCCAATCGCAAGCGAGAAACCGTGTCCGCCATAAGGATAAATATGAAGAGAAGCTGAAACCTTGTTCGTGCGGAGCGCTGCAAAATAAGCCAGGGAGTTTTCAACCGGGACGGCTTTGTCATCGTTCGAATGAACCAGGATGGCAGGAGGTGTCTGCCCTGTCACCTGCAACTCATTGGAATAGTAGCGGATAAGATCGGGATCGGCATTTTTCCCAAGCAAGGCCTCCTTCGACCCGGAGTGCTGGAAATCGGCCGAAAAGGAAATAACCGGGTAAATCAAAACAGAGAAATCGGGTCGACAACTTAAACGGTCAATCGGATCTTTGGCATTGACATCCCCTGCATCGAAATGTGTGGAAAGGGTAGAAGCCAGATGCCCGCCGGCAGAAAAACCCATGATGCCGATTCGGTCGGCTTTTATATTCCAGGTTTGTGCATTGTATCTCACCATGCGCATCGCCCTCTGGGCATCCAATAAGGGAGAAAGCCGGGGCTCAACGCTGCTTGCCGGCGAGGGTAGTCTGTACTTCAACACGATGGCAGCAATACCTTTTGAATTGAAATATTTTGCAATGTCACTTCCTTCCCAGTCATATGCCAGAATATGATACCCACCGCCCGGACATATTATCACAGCATCGCCTGTGGCATTTTGTTTAGACGGGAGATAAACTTCGATCTCCGGATTCTGAACCTTCCCTATTCTAACGATTCCTGATGTATCACGAGTCTCAACTTCTTCCGATACCTTGAAATTTGGGATGTCTTTTTGCCACAGCGAGATTCTGTAGTTTTGCGCCGAAGCGAATCCCCCGGAAAAAGCAAATGCAATAAGGTAAATACTCATTTTTTTCATGACTTGATTTTTAAAGTTCCCTGATCCATATGTTTCTGTACGACACGTCATTGCCATGATCCTGTAAAATTATTGCGTCTTTCTGATGGGCTTTGTATTTTGGCTGACCAATATACTCGGTGGAACCTTTGATTTCAAAGTGATTCTGAATCAATACCCCATTGTGCAGCACGGTAATGTATGCAGGTGTTTCAAGTGAGCCATCTTCATTAAATACCGGTGCTTTATAAATTATATCATAGATTTGCCATTCTCCTGGTTTAAGGCAGGCATTAACAAGGGGGATTCCCTGTTTGTAAATCGAACCTGCCTGCCCGTTACTGTAAGTGATGTTGTTATAGCAATCAAGGACCTGCAATTCATACCGACTCTGGAGAAAAATACCGCTATTGCCCCGACCTTGTCCTTCACCGACTATCTTGACAGGAGATCTCCATTCAATGTGAAGTTGGCAATCGGAAAAGAGTTCTTTGGTTTTAATAATTCCTGTCCCTGGCTTAACCGTTAATATGGCATCTTTCACCACCCATCCGGCCTTGCCGCCTTCTGCATTCTGCCAGAGCTCAAGATTACTCCCGTCAAAGAGAACAATCGCATCTGAAGGGGCGGACATCGCAGAACCCGGTGTAACTATAGCAGGAACAGGCTCCCAAACTTCGGTAAGCTTCGGGTCATCCTGTGAAAACAGATTGAAACTGCTTGCAAAAATTGCAATAAGAATAACGGACTTTTTTAATGAGTTCATGGTGTGGGTTTAATATTTGAAAATTGGTATGTTAGCCATCAAGTCGCAAATCTAAGGAAAATCTTTTTTCAGGATGAAAGATAAATAATTTTCGCGATTTATAACATTATAAACTGCATCCGGGTAGTTTTTTGCCCAGGCTCCCGTTACCTTTTTGTTTTTGTTGCTGTATTTCATTTCAAAAGCAGGAAAGACCCGTCAGGACTTTTTATTATCTCTTTTATAAGCACGGTTTTCCCTGTCCGCCGGGCAGCTGTAATGATTAAAACCTTGCCCGCCTCTAAGCGGCTTATTATTTTTTTATCGATTATCCGATTTATCATTAGTGAAATCTGCAGTGTTTTAGTCTTTAAACTGAAAAATTTAATATTAATTATCACTGTTGTCCGGTTAAATTTATTCAAATCATTTAAATATATTGATTTCATTAACACTTGTAAATATTTCGCCCCTACAGGGCTTCTTTTTGGTGTTTGTTATTATTTCTACAAATATTTACGCGGCTCTGCCGCTTTAAAAAGCTGCAGAGATTTCGGTGAGC
>CAMAZH010000086.1 GCA_945863035.1 Chitinophaga pinensis
TTAGAAGGTAGAAGGTAGAGGGTAGTAGGGAGCAGGTACCGAATGTAGTTATCATCCTGTCTGATGATCAGGGCATTGGCTTCATTGGGTGTGCTGAAGCTTGAAAAAGGGTACAAGCGAATCAGTTTTAGACCTTCACGAATAGATGGTAGTGAGACGATTAATTTAAAAAGTCTAATTGTTAAACGTGTCTCTAACTAATTACGCTTTGTACGAATCCTTTTTCATTTCACGCTAAGACACAAAGTTTTTTTTGTTTCGGGAGAGGCAATTGATTCTCCATTTTCTTTGCTTACCGATGGCTAGCTGGATTGCGCGAAAGCTTTTTTTCGCAAAGTTTCATGGCGAGAGAATACCAAATAAGCATCGGAATACACAAGCCACTTATAGCGGGAGAGGAATTGAAATCTTTTCTCATCATTACCATGCAGCGCAAGATGGCAATATTGTTCCTCATCATACTGTTCGTGGCAACCTGCTCTTCGTTATTTCATACTTTTTTTTCCAATCTATCCAACTTTGTCGATAATCTCGTGTAACTTAATATATTTACAGAAAATTACATGAGTTATGGATAACACCAATAAATCCAAGGAAGAACTCATAATAGAGTTACATAAATTGCAGCAAGCGCATGATTCCTTAAAGGCGAAAATCGAAGCTAATCTGCACTTGCACAGACTTACCGAAAAAGAGTTGAGGGCAAGCGAAGAGCGGTTTCAGCTTTTATTCAATAAAGCGCCACTTGGCTATCAATCCCTCGATTTTGATGGAAATTTCATCGAAGTGAACCAACAGTGGCTCGAAACCCTGGGTTACGAGCGCGAAGAAGTTATAGGCAAGTGGTTTGGAGATTTTCTTACACCTGTTTTTATGGTCGGGTTCCGCGAGCGCTTCCCAATTTTTAAAGCACAGGGGCAAATTCACAGTGAGTTTGAAATGCTGCATAAAAACGGGTCTGTTTTATTTATCGCTTTTGATGGTAGAATAGGATATGATATTAAAGGTGATTTTAAACAAACACACTGCATTTTGCAGGATATATCCCAACGCAAACAGATAGAAGAAAAACTTATAAGGAGTGAGAAAGAATTAAAAAAAGCACAGGAAATTACTCATATAGGTAGCTGGTATTTGAATATTGCTACCAATGAGGTGGCGTGGACAGAGGAATTGTATAGAATGTACGGCTTCGATCCTGCTCTCCCTGTACCGCCCTACACCGAACACAAGAAATTGTTTACCCCCGAAAGTTGGGAGATCTTATCCAAGTCGCTCGCTCATACCGCCAGCACAGGAATTCCTTATGAACTCGAGCTGAGAACTGTAAAAAACGATGGAAGTAATGGCTGGATGTGGGTGAAGGGTGAAACTGTAGCCGATAATGAAGGAAAGACCATAGGTCTTTGGGGTGCTGCTCAGGATATTTCCCGGCGAAAAGAGATGGAAGAAGCTTTGCAAAAGAGTGAAGAAAACCTTTCCACCACCCTTCATTCCATTGGGGATGGCGTAATTTCAACGGATATAAATGGATTTATTGTTCAGATCAATCCTATTGCCGAAAAGCTTTGTGGGTGGAAATTAACCGATGCAATAGGTAAACCCTTACCTGAAGTTTTTAAAATCATAAATGCCGAAAGCCGACAAACAGTTGTTAATCCTGTTGAAAAAGTATTGGAAAACGGCGAAATAATTGGCCTTGCAAACCACACCGTTTTGATTTCGAAAGGCGGAAACGAATACCAGATTTCTGATAGCGCTGCTCCCATCAAAAACAAAGAAGGTGTCATTACGGGAGTGGTTTTGGTTTTTTCTGACGTAAGCGAAAGTTATGCTGCCCAAAAACAGATACAAGAAAGTGAAGAAAGAATGCGCGGTATCTATACTATAGCGCCGGCCGGAATAGGAATTGTTGTTAACAGAGTGCTTAAAGAGGTGAATCCGCTTGTTTGTGAGATGACGGGATATACAAGAGAAGAACTCCTTGAAAAAGATGCCGTTATGCTCTATCCATCCAAAGAAGAATATGATTTTGTGGGCAGGGAAAAGTACCGTCAGATCAGTGAAACAGGAACAGGAAGATTGGAAACACTCTGGAAGAAAAAAGACGGAACCCTCATTAATATAATACTTTCTTCCACCCCAATCGATAGCAAAGATCTGTCAAAGGGCACTATTTTCACCGCTTTGGATATCACCGAACGAAAGCAGGCTGAAGAAGCTTTGCGAAAGAGCGAAGAGATGATGCTCAGTTCGCAATCGGTAGCTCATATATGTTCTTATTCAACAAATCTGAATGTAAATGAGTTAGACAGAAGCGTATGGGAATGCTCGCCTGAATTTTATAAAATTTTCGGAATAGACAAATCATATCCTCATACAATCGCCGGTTGGGCAGGTTTTATCCATCCGGACCATCGCGAAGAACTGGTGGCTTATCATGAATACGTTGTAAAGAACAGAATACCTTTTAGTCATGAATATAAAATAATTCGCATTAACGATGGCGAAGAACGCTGGGTTCAGGGTACAGGAGAATTTGTTTACGATGAGAGTGGGAAGCCAGTAAGAATGCACGGGGCAATACAGGACATTACCGAACGCAAACACTCAGAAGAAGCATTGTGCAAGAGCGAAGCCATAAAAAATAAAATGGTTTCAAATATTGGAGATGTAATAGTTATAATTGATAAAGACGGAATTAACAGATACAAAAGCCCTAATATTGAAAAGTGGTTTGGATGGAAACCTGAGGACCTTGTCGGTAAATCCACTTGGGACGCCGTCCATCCCGAAGATTTGGAGTCATGTAAGAGTTTTATTCAATCACTTGCCGGCGAACATAATGCCAGCGGTAAAATCGAATTAAGGTATCGAAAAAAAGATGGGAGTTATTGTCCAATAGAAATTGCTATTGTTAATTTATTGCAAGACCCCAATATACAGGGTTTTCTGGGGAATTACCACAACATTTCGGAAAGAAAAAAAGCAGAACAGGAGCTGATAACAGCAAAAGAACATGCTGAAGAAAGCGACCGCTTGAAATCCGCTTTCCTGGCTAATATGAGCCACGAAATACGCACACCGATGAACGGTATCCTTGGCTTCGCCGAATTACTTAAAGAACAGGGACTTACTGGTGAGCAGCAGCAAAAATATATCAGGATCATAGAAAAAAGCGGCGCACGTATGCTCAATATCATCAACGATATTATAGATATTTCGAAAATTGAATCAGGACTGATGAAATTGGATAAGATCGAAACCAATATCAACGAGCAAATCGAATACATCTATACGTTTTTCAAGCCCGAGGTTGAAGCAAAAGGGATGAAACTCTCATTTAACGCACCATTAACGGCACAAGAGGCCACCATCACAACCGATCGTGAAAAGGTTTATGCTATTCTTACCAATTTGGTTAAAAATGCGATTAAATATAGCAATAAGGGTATTATTGAAATTGGATATACTATTGTCGAGACGTTACATGCAAGGTCTCTGTTGCAATTTTACGTAAAAGACAACGGAATCGGGATTCCAAAAGACAGACATGAAGCGATTTTTGAGCGTTTCGTTCAGGCCGACATTACTGACAAAATGGCTCACCAGGGAGCCGGTTTAGGATTGTCTATTACCAGGGCATACGTAGAAATGCTGGGTGGTAAAATCTGGGTGGAAAGTGATCATGATCTGGAGAGACAAGGCTCAACATTTTATTTCACCTTACCATACAAAACGGAACCGGCAAGAGAAACAGTTGCTCAGCAATTTGCGACCTTAGATAAAACCAAGCAGATTAGAATGCTAAAAATACTGATTGCTGAAGACGATGAAATATCGGAAATGTTGTTGGACGAAACCCTGAAAATGTTTGGTGAAGAAATTTTAAAAGTAAGGACGGGAATTGAAGCTGTTGAAGCGTGCAAAAAAAATCCCGATATCGATTTGGTTTTGATGGATATCCAGATGCCTGAAATGGGAGGGCATGAAGCCACCCGCCAAATCAGGGAATTCAACAAGGAGGTTGTTATCATAGCTCAGACGGCTTATGGAATCTCCGGCGACCGGGAAAAAGCTATTGAAGCGGGATGCAACGATTATATTTCCAAGCCCATAAACGTCGATATTTTATTTGCTTTGATACTTAAGTATTTTAAGGGCTAATTTTGTTGGAGGGTTTGGAGTGACTGGAGTGCTCCATCCACTCCAAACTCCATCCACTCCTACACCCATATTCTTTATTCTTGTTCTTTTAATAAAACTGAGCCGCAACTGCCACTGTTAACATTCTCCCCAATTCATGTTGGAATTCTCCCGCATATGTTAACATTTTACCCGTTCATGTTGGAATTCTCCCGTTCATGTTGGAATTCTTCCGGTCATGTTGGAATTCTCCTATCTATGTTAAAAACGCCCCCCTTTTTCATTGGCTTTCACACAAGGGCACCAAAGCGAGCAAGCCGGTAATTGCAAACAGCATAAAAAATCTTATTCCGGGGGAGGAAAACTACAATGCAGATCTCCGGAAATCGATATTTCTGACCACCCAAACCCATCCAAGTAAAAACAGACAATGATTTTATGCCATATCCAGCCCAGGTCATTTTACCAAATAATCCAGTGAAACTGTCATTTAGTGCCCGCAGTGGAAGGAGCACTTAATGGGAAGTAACAGTCCATACTGTTTTTACATCCGGTGGCAAAGATTCATTAAAATACATTTCTGCTTTGATATTTGTAGGTACAGGTTTATTGAAATATTTATGTAAGAAAGTTTTTAAATCACTGTCAAGCAATGCTAAAGCTTCGGCAATATAATTCTCGCCACCTTGGTTTTGCTGATCTTTTAAAAGAATTGTTTTTAGCTCAGACAGATTATCCTCATTAACTTTCCCGGTTTTTTCAAGGGATTTCCTCATTATATTGCACAGGTTCGTTTCTCTGATATGGTATGCATAGGATAAAACACGTTGCCGGAATCCTTCCAGTTCTTTTATGCTCAGTTCAAATTCAGGGAGGTATTCTTTTGGAACATTTTCCCTGGCTTCATTTGCGTATTCCAGGGCGGTGTCAATCTTTCTTGCGGTTGCCTCAAAACGGAGCTGTGCATCTTCCATCATCCAGAAATGAGGAGTTTCGGTTTCAGAAGTACGCATAAAGGCCGCCCTGCGATTCGACTGCCATGAGGGTGTTTCCCAACTGACGCCTTTCAATGTGGCTTCGGACATTAAATGATGAGGGTCGCTTCTACCTACTTCCCTCGAATTCCATGAAATATCCCAGGGGTACATTTCAATTGCTTCTGATGAATATTTCCAGTATGCAGCAATTTTTTCAGCTGCGCTGCCATAAGGCTTACTCACTTTTTTAAGTGCCTCTGCATCGGAAACTTCAGGATTGTTAAAAAAAATTGAAGTCATACGAAGATTCGGATCTTCCCTTCCAGGGATATTACCATAATATTCTTTTATACCTTTCAGCTTCCCGGCATTATTCACTGCCCGTAAAGCACGTAAAGTAGCCAGAGGCGTTGGCAGGTAAAGATAGGGTTCAACTTCTTCGGTTGCGGAACCCATCCATAATTCTCCCAATACCGGTATATTTTTCTCTTCTGCCAGGGTAAGTATATTTTTAAACCATCTGTCTGCAGGAAGTGCAATCTGTACTTCAGTTATGCTGGAATGAACAGACAGTCCAACGCATGTGGGATCCAGCTGCTCAATTATACTATAGGTTTGTCCGGCAGAAATTTCCCAGGGTTCCCACCACAATCTGCCGTCCTTATTCAGACTATTCCATGTTTGTGCCAGTATGTTAACAAATGCTGAAACACGTTTATCAAGGGGCACACCGCTGCATTTTTCGCAATTCCCGTTTTCACTGCACAGCCAGGCATTCTGGTCATAGGTATAAAGCAACAAGTCATCAACTCCGGGAAACTCATCATGAAAATTCTTTATCAAAGCCACATAGCGTTCCGTAGTTTTGGGATCGGATATACACTGGGATAAAGGTTCTATTGCCGGATAAGCGACAAAAGGGGCTCCGAAGTGAAAAATACTTCTGAACCCATGTTTCTCGCAAAGTTCAATTCTCTGCTTAAGTTCTTTTGCTCTTGCTGCAATTTTATCCGGGCTTCGGATAAAGGTTTTGCTTGATCCAACGTTTGTATTAAGTGTTGAATCAACATCCACGGGCAGTACGAATTCATCGGGCACGGGCAGAACATCTTCCAGGTTAAGGGGATTATCGGCAGGTCTGTATCCCCAGGCAATATTCAGCTGCATTGCATTAAATCCCAGACCTTTCATGAGCTGCATATTCTGATCGTTCCACTCAACATTGGGAAAGGAAGGTGCTCCGAGTATGCCAATCTTATAATCGACATTCTGAATCAATTTTTTATCCCTGGTATTTTCACAGGAGATCATTATAGATGACAACAGCAGCAGCAATATTAGCTTATTCATGATCCTTGGTTTTTTCATTACGATTAAATTCCTCATTTGTGCTAAATGCGGCAACAATCTCCTTCAGAAAAGAAATTGTTACCGCAATTGTTTTACTTAGGGGGTGATCCAAATACTCCAATCGGGATCGGCTTCAGACTTCCATGTCAAAGGACTAAAGTTTCTGCCTAACCATGCTTTTGGATCTTTATTAAACTCTTCCAGCTTAACGGCAGCTAATTCATATCCATTGTCAACGTCCTGCTGCAGGAGATCTTTTATCCTTGCACAAACCTTTTCAAATTGTGCCGGGTCATTATGCACCGTGCGTGCATCCTGTGAGGCAATAGTGAGTGCAAAATGCAGGCCTTTTCCTTTTAACGAGCGGGCAGTATGCCTGATGAAATCCCTTTGCATTTTAATATCCTCAACCATCCCTTCATTTTGCTCAATGGCCTGGTTAAAGTACTCAACAGCCATAAAATTTAATTGGGCGGCGTCCATTAATCGTAATCCTGCATCTTCAAAAATCCAGGGGTGAGCTACTTTTGCATCGGTGAGCATAAAATTTGCTCTTCTGTTGGATTCCCAGATGGGAGTATTCCAGGTTCCGTTAGGGATTTTAACAAAATCCCAGCTATGCTCGCCCTTGTCATTCCTATCCAAACCCATGGGCCCGATCAGGTAGGTAACATCCCAGGGATAGGCCTCAACTGCCTGCGCAACGTATTCCCAGGCTTTCATCATCAAAGGCGCACTTTTCTTGCCATAGGGTGCGGCAATCTGAGCGAGCAGCTCATCCAAGGATGCATCCGGAGCTTTCATCCAGGCTTTTAACATTGAGTAGTTTACCGAATAGGTAGAGGGAGCGAAACCATAATATTCCTTTACTCCTATAACACCTTTCATCTCTTTCCAGCCTGCCATTTGCTCATAAACCAGGCGGGGAAAGTAATCATCAATCTGGTATAAAGGTTTGTATAAGGTGTGATCAAATTCCCCGACAACCGGAATGCCCTGTTCGTATGCATACTGCACCAACCGCTTAAGGCCAAGATCCGATTTCAGTGAGCCATCGTTAAAGGGATAAACTTCATTGCTGGTTGAGGAGTTGAGCATTAAGCCGAAACCTTTAGTGTCAATTTTTTTTACAATGTCAATTGTTTGTCCCTTGGAAAGCTCCCAGGGCTTCCACCATAATGTGGTCTGTGCTTCCGGCCGACTGTCCTGCATGGTTTTTTTAAGCAGGTTTAAGAAATCAGGAAGCCGGTCGCTGATGGGAATGCCGGTGCACCTTTCGCATGGGCCAAACTCACTGCAAATCCATGCCTGCTGATCGTAGGTGTAAACCAGGATATCATTCACCTCAGGAAAAGTGCTCATGAAATTCTTAATTAAAGAAACATACTTCTCAATAATTATGGGATCCAGAATACAGGCGGGTTTGTACAGATCAAAATTTAACATCCTGGGGATTCCGAAATGTGCTATCGTCTTAAAACCATGCTTTTGTGCCTGTTTGATCCTGTATTTCCATTTTGCTATCTGCTCTTCGTCCAGGTCTTCAAGGTTAAGAACCTCATTTCCGGGTTTGCCTCCCCAGGCAATACTAAGCTGAAGCATGTTAACACCCAGGTCCTTAAGATCCTGCAACTGCTTATCGTCCCACTTCATATCTGCAACAACAGATGGGTTTCCCACAATCCCGATAAAATATTCAAAACCTCCGCGGCCATTTTTCAAAGGATCAGCCTTCTTCTGCGAATAAGCAGGAATAAAATATGCCATCATGGCTAACATTAATAAAAAACTAAATAGTCGTTTCATGTTTTGTGGATTTATTAGGTTAATAATTGTAGGCGATTCTATTTTTTGAAGTACAGATTAATATCAGATAAACATAACTATTCGCAAGGCAACCAGGTGCAGACTTTTTTACCCTCCCAGCTATTTACGGATGCATAATCAACCATGTGAATAAGACCTTTATTTGTGGGTACACCAAACTGCATCCTTGTGCTATTGACAGTTGGCAATTCCCTTGTGACATCTACATAGCCTTCTTTTGAAATTATGGTAACAGGCTGATTATAATCTTTATCTATATTTTCATCTCTGGCAAGAACTATTGGTCCCATGGCAAGAGCTTTGAAGTTATCGCCGTTTCTGTTGCTGCCATGCGGTGCTTCAACTATTCTGCATCGCATATCGAGGATCAACTCAATGCGGTCGCCCTTTGTCCATTTCCGATTAATTTCAGCATACGTTCCGGGGGTTGCCTCCATTGGAATCCCGTTGACTTTAAGGACCGTGGTCTTACTCCACAAAGGAATGCGCATTCTGAGAGTGAAAGTCTCAGATACTTCGGGAGAAACCTTTACCAGGATATTTCCAGATTTGGGATAGTCTGTCTCTATCGCAAGATTGACAGTTTGTTTTTTGGAGATTTGAACGGTTGCATCTCCCTTGTTATAAAGGTTTATTACAGGTCCTGCTGCTGAATTCATAATGGCAACATATGGAAGGTATGCCAATCCCATTGGTCCGTTCAGATTGCAGCAGGTGACATACACATCATTAACGATACCTCCCCAGCCTTCACGGTTGGTTTTCACTCCATTGAGAAGATTCACATAGCTGAAGCCGTCACCTTCGGGCTTCATGGCCCCGAGAAGTCCATTATAGGCGTACTTTTCAATCATGTCAACAGTGGAAGGGTCGCCCGTAAGGCATAAAATCTGGCTGCAGAGTTTAATCCAGGTTACACCAACACAAGTTTCCATCATTCTCTGTATATCGGGATTGGTCTGCTCAAGGGCTGTGTTGTCCCATGCCTCGCCCATCACAGCAGGATGATATGGCAGATCTCCTCCACCGTTGCCAATGATTGTAATTTCATTGTCAATAATATTATGATAAAGATTAAGAACAGCAGTCTTAATATGCTCGTCCCCCGTAATGCGATAGTACTCCACAAGTCCCTCAAATAATGACATCATCTCATATGCTTTGGGATAAACTCCGCCAATTTTCATCGGGGGTACATTATTGAATGCATCCTCGATGAAATTGAATCCTTTTGCCCCTCCCTCCTCAACAATATATTTTGCAAAATCAAGGTAGCGTTGATAGCCGGTCAACTTATAAAGTTGCATTACCGGCTCAAGGAGGGTGCTGGATTCAATATGATTTGGACTCCAGCCCAGATCAACAATCCTGGTTTTTGGAGGATAGCCAATCTGCGAAATGATGCAGTCGGCCTGGTCTTTCATTGACTGAAGGACTCTTGGATCCCTGCTGACGTTCCTGTAATACTGGTTCATTGCCAGCAACACGTATTTGCGTTCCCACAAATCCCCGCCGGGTCCATCCGGTTGATTGAGTATTTCGGAGCAACTGATGCTTCCGTTTGCTCTTTGTGTGGTTAACAGATCGGCAACCGTGGCATCCAGGATCCTCTTCAATTCGGGATCCTGTGAATACCTGTAAAACATGCAACCGGAACGCACCGCTTTGCCCCACATCTCACCCTGGGCGAAAAAAGATCGTCCGCTCCTGAACTTTTCTACCAGTGCAGAATAGGGCACTACTCCCTTATTCCAGTTTTGAATGGAGTTTTGCAGGTCATTTTCAAGGAAGTCAGTAAAACGGATCGCGTTTGCCGGCAAAGGGGAAAACACATCTTTGATTTGCGCATTCAAATCATTTGCGAGAAATAGGAGGATAATAAGGTTTACGGGTATTAAGCCAATTACTTTCATGATTTTTCTTTTCATAAAATTATTTCTACTTTAACACATTTATGTTCTTAAATAAGAATTATTTATATCTCGCTGTCTTATTTTGTGGCGATAAAAGAGTCGATCTATCATTTGTTCCTCAGACATTTCTTTATAGAGTTTAAAAACGAGCTTTTTTTTTAATCTGTTAAAGTAGAATTAAAATCATAATCACAAGTAGTTCCCTTATCTGAAATTCAGATTCATAAAAATTAAGCTCTGATGAACCAGGATAATCATAAGCAATAGGTCCGGATTCCTTTAAAATAACTCAGTATCAGATATGTGAGAATGCTATCAATATGATATTCTTAAATTGGTTTGTTTAAATTTCAAATTTTTGATTGTCTCACTTAATAATATATAAACGTTTGGCAAAATACTTTTTATCTGCCTTGATCTGAATGATGTAAATTCCTGATTCCAATCCTTTCAGGTTATAACTCTGACCCTGATTCTGAAATTTCCGAACCATATTTCCCGTCAGGGAATAAACCAGTATTTCTTCAATGTTTTCTGAGTCCGAAACATTCAGGATTCCTGTGGAATTTGGATTTGGATAAATCGTGTAACGGCCGGCATCAAACATTGCTTCTTCATTACTTACAGAAGAAGGAATTCCAAAGGAACTGAAAGAATATTCCAGTGATTTTGTTTCCCCAGGTAAAAGACTGAGATTGTTAATGATAAAACCGTCGGGGATTTCAGATAAATCCATACCGTCAACCAGAAGCAGCCTGGGAATTTTGATTCGTATTTCCCTGATTTTTTCTGAACCGGAAGTATTCGTAACATCAACCTTAACACCATAGAGGTCTCTCCCGGCGGAAACTGAGACACCTCCTTTTGTCAGTAAGTCAGAAAATTCAATCCTCTTATATTCCCATGCATCGGGAATAGCCGGAAAAATATCGATAACCTGATCATTATCCGGATCAACCAGCATTTGTGACAGATTACAAATGTATGCTCCATGGGCTCCTATTTCCGGAGTGTACATAAAATTTCCCCTGGCTTCAGTGAAGCATGTTTCATCGTATAGAATGTCGGTTTTCTGAAACCTCTGCAACCAGGTCAAAGCATCGCCTCCAAGGTATAGCTTTGATGCTATTACCCCCATCCAGCCGCTGTTAAAAACATAATCACCGGTAGAAGTTTTTGCTGAATTCTTATAACTGGGTAATGCAACAGGGTCGTGTTTACTTACACCTCCATCCCACCAAATGTGTTGCAGCCATGTGGCATCCCCAACTGCTTCAGAGGATACCGCACCAACACCTCCTGCAATCAGTGTGTCGCCATTAAGTGTGGATTTAGGGATTATGATTCTCCCTTCGTACTTTTCCCATTCAGGCTCAGCTATCCCTCTTTTAACACATTCCTCATATCCCATGAGGGCTGAAGCCTGCTGTACAGTGCTGGGAGCATATTTGCATCGGTATGCGTCGAAACGGCTATCGTAGATTAAATCTTCCAATGTTACCCAGGTTGTTGATTTAAGTATATCAAGCGCTGCTTCTCTGAAGGATTCGTCATTACTGTAATCAAGATATGAAATTGCCATTAAGGCTGAATTTGCGCCGGGATAATTAGAATTTAAATTCCCGCCTTCGAAATCAACAGGCTGCACAGTAAGAGCCCCGTCAAATCCCATTAAGGTGGTATATTTAGCTCCACCGCTGTATATTTTACTTACATTATGGTGGGTAATACCCCCGGTGGCATATTCCTTTGCCTTGGGAAGTACACTATAAGTCCAGTCTGCAATGTTCTTTGCTTCGCTAAGATGGCCGGTATACAGCAATGCCAGCTGACTGAAGGTTAAATCGTACTCAGGACAAACGGCACCTGCAAAGCTTTCAATATCGGTTGAATTACATCCCGGGGGGATGGATGATTCCCCGAAATATACTCCATGAAAAAACAAAGACTGGGCATAAAGCTTAGCGACTTTTTCATCCGGTATTGAGATCTTTGAAAGGTTCATATAGTCAGCCCACCAGTCAGCAGTCTCCTGCCTGAGCGTCTCGTATCCTTTCAGTTTAGCTGCGTAGGCCGCATTCCAGGCATGATCCCAGGGCACATCCGGAGTTTCAGGATTGAAAGAAGATGCAGGGGCGATATAGAAAGTAAGCGTTCCGTCAGCATCTGTTGTGCTCAGTATTGTGTTATCCCCTGAGAGTATGAGGGATGATTGGGACTCAACAGCAACGGCAAGGGCTGCGGTGCTTGTCCCCGGCCGGGTTGCTGTAATCACTGACCCCTGTATGATACCTCCTGTTTCTCTTGCAGCTGCTGATCCCGTAAACGGGTCATGGGGCACTGCATAAATCCCGGAGTTATTATAAATCCTGACATCGGTCTCCACCATAACATTTAACTGCAAAGGTGAAGGAGCACCGGTATCCTTTACCCGGATTACTAAAATACCTCCGGGAGTAACAAAAACATTTCGGTGTGTCGTAAATGAAGTCCCTTCAACTTCCAGGGCCAGATCAATGTCAAGCACTCCGGTGCTAATGTCAAGTTTCTGATCAAAGGATTTAATTGTTCCGGGATTAAAAGATGCTCCGTATCCAGCCTTCAGCCTGTAGGGATTAAAACGGTGACCTTCTCTGTCCCACCAGTATTCATAACCATAATAGGGTTCATGGGGGTGCCATGCCTCAGCCTGGCTGGCCACACCTGGAGCCACATGATAACCAAAGCCCCAGGGATCAACCCTCATTGCGGTACCACCTAAACCCACAGGCTGGTATTGATAATAGGGGTAATTCAGTCTTTCCAATCCGGATTTTATAAAAGCGCTGCTATTGAGTGTCTCTTGCCATGCCTCACTGACCGGGGGCTGCGTATCGTTTAATTCAATTTTGGTAATTTTTACGGATGCTCCGAACCAGTCTTCCGCAACATTGGCAGAACCATTATGGGGGATTTCCAGCCTAACAGAAATCATTCTTCCTGAGTATTTTACTCCCCAGCCCGGATCAGTATTTACAATATCTACCCTGGCATAAGTGGCAGAAGGATCAAAGTCGAAATAAGAGTAAGCCACTGTTCCATCAACCTTTGTGAATTCGAGCAGGGCTTTAACAGTTGAGCTTGCCGGCCAGCCGGAAGTTTCATAATAAATATCGCAATATGAAAATAATGCAGCATCAAAGGAAGTAAAGACCTCGGCCTGCGGAAACCATAGCTGCGGGCCATTGTTACCTGCGTTGTCGGCATATGTCATTACCATGGCACCCTCATTCCAGGAGAGGTTTACATCCCTGTCATTACCATCTGCAATTTCATGCCAGCCTTCCAGATCATTGTCAAATGTCCATGGGGCAGCAAGACGCGGTGGGATCATACCTTCTTTAGCTATTTCCGCTTCAGACAGAGCATAATTATAAACAGAAAATTCATCAATAAATGCAGAGAGAGCATCATTACCCAGTTTAAAGATTCCGGTACGATCCTGCCCGACAGCATTTAATAGCTGCCCTGCTTTGCTTCCATTTAAATAAAAGGAGAGGTTATTTCCATCAGCTGTTATTGCCAGGTGCTGCCATAAATTATCCTGCCATGGTTTTACAATAGTATTCCATAAGCGACCATCATAGCTGAAACTGAGATTACCCTGGTTAAATGCCAGCTCAAACCTCAGGCTGCCAAAAGAGATAATACGGGTTATACCACTATTAACTTGTCCACCGGCAGGGGTTTTTATCCAGAAGGCAAATGTGATATCTTCAGAAGTAAATACCTCATCAGCCGGAATTGACAGGAAATCGTTTCCGTCTAAAACCAACGCTCCGGGACCTGTTCTGGCTACAGACCCTTTAATGGAAGGATTCCCGGAGGGAATCCCTGAAATATTGCTGACAGAATCGGTGAAATCTGCATCAAACGTCCAGTGAGCCGTGCGATACTTAGGATTCGGTTCAGGTACAACTGTAGTAAAAGTATCAGTAAATCTGATTTTCTTTACCCTGGTGGAGGCGCCAAACCATGCACTTGCCGGATTTCCTGAACTATTATGAGGAATTTCCAGGTAAAGAGATGCTATTTCACCGGAATAGGGGGTGGCCCAGCCTGGATCGAACTTTGCAATATCCACGCATAAAAAGGTGTCAGCGGGATTAAGCTGGAAAAAAGAATAGGATAAGGAACCATCGGACTTTGTAAATCCAATCAATGCACTTACAGTTGAGGTGGTTGGCCAGTCGACTGTTTCATAATGAATATCGACGTATGGATAGGATGCCGCATCAAATGAAGTGCTGGTGCGTACCTGCGGAAACCACAGCTGCGGACCACTAGAAGTTGCGTTATCAGCATAGGTCATGATCATCGCGCCATCCTGCCAGGAAATATTCACATCCCTGGCGTTTCCATCCTTAAATTCATCCCAGCCTTCCAGCCCGGTGTCAAAAGACCATTCAGATACTTTAGGTATAGTTATAATCTCCGGAACCAATGCGATATTGTCTATATCAATATAGCTACCGGAAAACCAAAGATCACCATTATTGGCGTTTTGTGCAGAATTGTGAGGCAGTTCAATATCAATCTTTGAAATTATTCCAGCCAGGGGAACTCCCCAGGTCGGATCATTGTCGCGGATATTTACCGCAACAGAACCTGATTCGGGATTTATATTAAAAAAACAATACGAAAGTCCTGCATCAACTGTAAAGCTTACAAGAACAGGCATTGCTGTTCCTGAAGGGACTGGCCAGGATGCGTTAAATGTCATTTTAAACGTATCAATGGATGATGCATCAATGGATAAACCGCTAAGTGCAATTCTCGGTGTATTAAGAGGTGCATAACCTGCTCCCCCGGTGCCGTCAACATAAGTAACATGCATTTTCCCGTCCTGTTGTGATAATGAAATATCAACGTTGTCTGCAAGTGTCGACCAGCCTTCCAGACCGGAATCAAATGTCCATTTCGGTTCTGAAGATGAAGGAGTATCGGTTAGAATAATTTTAGTAATGGTTACTGAACCTCCTGTCCAGGCGGAAGCATTTGATGAAACGCTGTTATGAGGGATCTCGAGGATTACAGCATTCATTTCACCGCTATAAGAATTGGGTGAAGGTCCCCAATTTATATATGAATCTGCAATTTTAACACATACATAATTATTCTGGGGATTTAATGTTGTAAAGATGTAGGAATTATTACCCTCTGCTGTCCTTCTGAATCCTGCCATAAAACTTGTCGAAGCCGTTGCCGGCCAGTTGTCTGTTTTGTAAAATATTTCGATATAGGGGTATAAAGCAGCATCAAATGTTTGATTTACCTTGATCTGTGCATGAATAGCGCCATCACCGCTCCCATCCTGGTACACTAATTTTACTGCCCCCTCAGGCTGCCAAATCAGCTCGCATTCTGCTGATGAAACCTGCCATCCGTCATTATTTTCATTGAAATCCCAAACTATAGAGTTTTGTGCAAACAGTAAGGTGGGTAAAAACCAAAATACCAGGATAAATTTTTTCATGACTTATTTTTTGATTAACGGAATAAATTTTAAAGGATTTATCCGGGGGGGATAAAAAATTTAAAAACCACCCGGTTCTTCCGGATCAGACTAACTGATCCGGAAGAAAAGAAATATAAATTTTCTAAAGAGCGGGTGGTTTCAGATACAATTACTTCATCAATGCCGTTATTTTTTAATAAACCGGGCAACCTGGGTTTCACCGCCTGAGGAAGCTGCTTTAACAAAATATACTCCTGGCCTTAAATCTGAAATATTAATTGAATTACCATCGAGCTTATTTGTATTAATTACTGTTTTACCTGTAATATCAGTAATATATGCTTTATATACTGACATCCCGTGAAGAGTAATGATATCAAAAGCCGGATTCGGATAAATCCCAAAGCGTAAAGCTACACTGCCAGGGACTGCATCTATAACAGTAACTTCAATTGCAGCTGAAGGATCCGAAATATTACCAGCCACATCAATGGCAAAGACAATATAATTGCCTGCGTCAATCCCGGTTGTACTTAAAGTTGCCACAGCATCAGCAACAACAGTCGCATTGGAAACTGAAGAAGCTATAATGTCTGCTTGTACTTTTGCAGTTCCTGAGGGAACCATGTAAACAACTGCGTCCTCGTTACTTGTGGCAGAAATATCTTCACCGGCAGTAACCGGGCCTGCTGTAACCGCAGAAAGTACCGGGGGGATTATATCAACGACCTCAACAAACGGCACAAACTCAATATAATCAATATCGGTAAAGCTGCCGGTAAACCATAGGTCTCCCTGGTTAGCGTTGGTCGCCGAGTTGTGAGGAATTTCGATATCAATTCTTGTAATCGTACCCGACAGGGCAGCTCCCCATTTCGGGTCATTGTCCCT
>CAMAZH010000087.1 GCA_945863035.1 Chitinophaga pinensis
TCATACCGCAGTGGATACCTCGGGCTATGTGAATCAGAAAAATTTCCTCAAGGTAGCCAGGATTGCCAGCATGTTACTGTTCGACATAAAATCGGCACACAATGAAATGCATAAGTCCTACACCGGCGTGGAAAACGAAATAATCCTCAATAACCTTTTTGCCTTGCCTCCCGACGGCCCCGAGCTGATTATCCGTATCCCCGTTATTCCCGGCGTAAACAGCAGGGTCGTTGAAATTGAGGCAATATGCGATATTCTTTCAAAAATAAATGCGCCCGTGCTGCAGGTAAATCTTTTGCCCTACCACCGATTGGGACGGCAGAAGTATGAAGCTATTGGCAGTAATGAACCCCCGGTTTTTCAGCCTGAAATATCCGCATTGCAAATCCAGGATTATCTGGAAGTGTTTAGTAAGGCAGGAATTGATGTGAAACAGGGAGGTTGATTTTTTTTAATAGTAACGATAAAACATTTAGCCATGAATAAAAGAGTTCAGCAATTAAGAAAACAGACGATTGAAGCTGTTAATGTATTAAACCATGAGAGGGCTTTATTACTTACCGACTTTTATCGCGACAAGCTCCCCGAAGGTACTCCTGTACCTGTGCAACGGGCATTGAGCTTCAAATATATCATGGAGCACAAAAAACTCTATATCGGTGATCAGGAGCTCATCGTTGGTGAACGCGGCCCCGAACCAAAAGCTACATCAACATATCCGGAAGTGAGCCTTCATTCACTTGCCGATCTTGATATGCTCCATTCCCGCCCTAAAGTATCCTTTAAGGTGTCTGAGGAAATGCACAAGGTTTATGAAAACGAGATTATCCCATTCTGGAAGGGTAAAACCAACCGCGATAAGCTGATGTCGCTGATGAGCCCGGAATGGAAAGATGCTTACGGGGCGGGGATTTTTACCGAGTTCCAGGAACAGCGGGCACCGGGTCATACCGTTTTGGGAAAGAAACTTTGGGCCAACGGAATGCAGGACCTCATTGCTGAATGCAAAACCGCACTGCAAAAAATTGATTTCAAAAGCGACAGCAAAGCAGAGGCAAAGAAAAATGAACTTACAGCTATGATTATTGCTGCAGAAGCGATAATTCTTTTCGCAGGCAGGTATGCCGAAGCCCTAACTTCTCTTGCCATAAATGAAACCGATCAGGAACGCAAAAAGGAACTTGTCGCCATGGCAATGGTTTGCACTAATGTCCCGGCCAGAGCTCCTCAGACCTTCCACGAAGCACTCCAACATTATTGGTTTATTCACCTGGGTGTTATTACAGAGTTGAATCCCTGGGATTCCTTTAACCCCGGCCGACTCGACCAACACCTGCTACCTTTTTATGAGAAAGGAATAAAAGACGGCACACTAACTCCCGATAAAGCCCGGGAACTCTTGCAGTGCTTCTGGGTGAAATTCAATAACCATCCTGCGCCGCCGAAAATCGGTGTTACCGCACTCGAAAGCAACACCTATACCGATTTCTCCCTCATTAACCTGGGAGGTGTTAAGGCGGATGGTAGCGATGCGGTAAATGAAATGACCTACACGCTTCTTGAAGTTATCAAGGATATGCGATTGCTTCAGCCAAGCAGCATGGTGCAGGTAAGTAAAAAGAACCCGGATCTGTTCATTCACAAGACATTGGATATTATAAAAACCGGCTTTGGGCAACCTTCGGTTTTCAATACCGATGCAATTGTTCAACAGCTGCTTCGCCAGGGGAAAGATATTGAAGACGCCCGTAACGGGGGAGCCTCTGGTTGCGTGGAATCGGGTGCTTTTGGAACAGAAGCCTATATTCTTACAGGATACTTCAACCTGGCAAAAATTCTGGAAGTGACTTTGAATAACGGGTTTGATCCCCGCACTCAAAAGCAGATTGGCCCGAAAACCGGCGATCCTCAGTCATTCAAGAGTTTTGATGAATTCATGAATGCTTATGAAATCCAGATAAACTATTTTACCGATATTAAAATCAAGGGAAATATGGCAATTGAGAAACTGTTTGCAACAGAACTCCCTGTGCCATTTCTTTCCCTTCTTATTGAAGATTGTATTTCTAACGGTACCGATTATAACGCCGGAGGCGCCCGTTATAACACAAGTTATATCCAGGGTGTCGGTTTGGGAACGGTAACAGACAGTCTCACAGCCATCCGATATCAGGTTTACGACGAAAAGAGAATTTCAATGGCTGGGATGATTGACGCCCTTAAAACAGATTTTGAAAATTACGATGAGTTTTTGGAGGATTTGGTCTATAACACTCCTAAATACGGCAACGACGATAACTACGCCGATGAGCAGGCCGTTCGTACATTCAATATGTATTTTAATGCCGTCGACGGTAAGCCTTGTTACAGGGGAGGCAAGTTCAGGATCAATATGCTTCCAACAACCTGCCATATCTATTTCGGTCAGGTTACAGGTGCACTCCCCAGTGGACGGAAAAAAGGAAAGCCCCTGTCGGAAGGTATAAGTCCCGCACAAGGCGCAGACCACAATGGCCCCACAGCGGTTCTCAAGTCAGCTGCCAAAATCGACCATATTAAAACCGGAGGAACTTTGTTAAACCAGAAGTTCACTCCTTCATTTTTCGACGACGCGAAAAGCTATGCGAAACTAACCTCGCTTATTCGCTCATATTTCCGGATGGATGGCCATCACATCCAATTTAACGTGGTTTCGGCCGATACCTTGCGGGATGCTCAAAAAGAGCCTGAAAAATACCGCGATCTGATTGTGCGGGTTGCCGGGTATAGCGATTACTTTAACGATCTGGGAGAAGATCTGCAAAACGAAATCATTCTGAGAACCGAGCATGGGGATAGCTTTTAGCTATCCCTTGTTCTTATTTCCCGCATCTCCAGAAATCCTCAGGCCTGAGTCCGCATTCCTGAATCATCGCAAGCCCATACTCCAGATAGCCAAGCTCGGAGTTTGTGTTATTTGTGCCCATTGTGAATTTCACCCCGGCTTCTTTCGCCATTTTTATGAAGGCGGCAGAAGGGAGTTTCAAACGGCTGTTGATCTCCATGGCTATCTGGTTTTCTTTCAGCGCGGTCACAACTCTTTCCATCCTTTCCTGAGTCCATAAAACATCATACTGGGATTGAATCGTATCGGGCAGAAAAGTTGGGTTCACGTAGATATCAACATCCTCATTGGAGAGGATAGTCTCGATCTGTAACACAAGATATTCCATGAATTCCTGGGGATCGGATACCCAGGCTTCTTCCTTTATCCAAAGCCGGTTCCGGTTTCCGGCCGCGTCTGTAAAGGTCATGGCATCGGTAAATTTATAGTCGAAAAGTGCAATCGAATCGCGTGAGAACAAACTGATCCATTCCCTTCCTTCTCCCTGCAAACCGTGGAAAACAGGATAGTTCTTTACCGATTGGTAATAAGCACTTAAGGCAGTATCGTTCTGTACAGGAAACCCAACTCCACCGTTAACAGCAACACCATATTTAATGCCTGTTTTGGCGGAGTGCTCCAACAACTGCTCCATGGTCAACCCACCTTTAAGATGGGCATGGTAGTCGGTTATTTCGTATCCCGCTTTGTTCAGTGAGTCGATGCGTTGGATGAATATTTCCTCAGGGCTTATGTTTTTCTCGGGGGAATTGCATGCTACAGCAAGTAAAAGCAATGCGAAACTTAGTTTGATGTTGATATGCTTCATGATTATTTGTTTTTCTGCAATGAGTCTCAATTTACAAAGAACAAGGTAACTCCCGCAACTGAAATCAGTGCGCCAATAATCTCAAGTGTCGTGACTTTCTGCTTGAACAGGAATATTGCAGGGGGAATAATCAGTACTGGAACGATGGACATAATGGTAGAGGCTATTCCTGTCTGGGTGAACTTAACAGCAAGCAGTGAAAACGAAACTCCCAGGAAAGGGCCGAAGAACGAGCCAATTCCAGCACTTGCCATTCCGCTTCGATTGGAAAACCCGTCGATAACGCCTCTCCATCTGCGGACGACAGTAATCAGAACGGCAAATCCCGCAAATCCTGCAATTATCCGGATTTGGGTTGCGGGAAACGGGTCGTATCCATTCATTCCAAATTTGCTGAGCACCAGTCCCAGAGCTTGCCCCACAGCCCCAAAAAAGGCGAAGAGCAATCCTTTGTATGAGAATTTAAGTGAGAACCCGGCTTTCCCATTGGATCGGTTGAAAATTGCCAGGGATATTCCGGAGATTGTGAGACCCATTCCAAGATAGTTCATTCCGCTAAGCTTTTCGCCCAGAACGATCCAACCAGTGAGTGCCGTAATTGGCGGTACCAAGGTCATGATTAGCATTGCATACCTTGAACCGATGATGGTATACGATTTGAAAAGAAACAAGTCCCCGAAAAGGAAACCGACCAGTCCCGAAAGCCCCAACCAAAGCCAGTTTTGAGCTGATGCGTCTACTGGGAGCATAATCCCCCTGTAGAAAAGATTAAAAATACTCAGGAAAATAAAACCTATCCCCAACCTGATTATGTTCAGCGACAGGGATCCGATTTTCAGACTGGCTTTTTCGAAGGCCAAGGCTGTAACTGTCCAGAATATCGCGGTACACAAGGCTGCAATTTCGCCGTAGTAGTGTTGCATTGATTATGCCCGGTGGGTTATTGCTCTATGCTGATTAACTCCACATCGAAAACCAGGGTTGAGTTTGGTTTAATAAGAGCACCTGCAGCACGGGCACCGTAGCCTAGCTCGGATGGAATATAAAATTTGAATTTCGAACCGGCAGGCATAAGCTGAAGTCCCTCAGTCCAGCCGGGAATAACCTGGTTCAAGCCAAAAACAACCGGTTCGCCTCTTTCAACGGATGAGTCGAAAACTGTTCCGTCAATCAGGTAACCTGTGTAATGAACTTTAACACGGTCGGTTGCAAGTGGCCTTACACCTGATCCCATTTGAACAACTTCATATTGCAAACCGCTTTCCGTCACAATAACACCTGGTTTAACCTTGTTCCCGTCCAGGAATTTCTTGCCTGCCCCTTTCTCATTTTCAGCAATTTGCGCTTCCTTTTTCATCATATAATTTCCCAAAAACTCATTGGCTTGCTCGGCGTCGAAAAGAGCGGTGTCCTTGCTTAAATCAGACATGCCCTTGGTTATAATCTCAATTTGAACGTCAAGATTGAATTTTTTAATAAGGTCCTCGTTCAGCGATTGGAAGTTAAGAACACCAATGGCATATGCCAAACTGTCTTCAGCTGTTTGTAGAGCAAAAGCAGGGGGAGCAGGGGGAGCAGACTTTTTTTTGTTTTTCTGGGCATATCCGGTTAAACCGGTTGAGAGTATCAAAATCAGTACGAAATACTTTTTCATGGGATTTGATTTTTTTTTTTTGAAAAGATGATTATTATTACTTCTGCAAAGCTAAAATTTTATGCAGACATGTCGGTCGCGAAATTAGCAATTTCATTTGATTTTGCGATTAATTTTTATCATGGCACAATTCACTCGGCAACCTTCAATCCCGATTTTTTTCTTCAGCCCGTTTTGACTTTTTATGTCCCCGTTGCATCATCAAATTCTTACTTATTAATTCTACTTTGAAAGATTGGCTTTTTCGCTGATTTTTCTAATCTGTCAAAGCAGAATTAAAAAAATTTATTTTCTCTTCCGGGAAAAAACTTCAAATCCTTGAGCGGAATAAAAAAATAGTATATTTGGTATCCCGTTAAACTATTTGGTATCCCGTTAAACTAAACTGTATGCGCATGAGTATTGAGGTTCGTGAGATTGCTGGCAAAAGCGATTTTGAAAAGTTTATATTCCTTCCAGCTATTATTCACAAGGGTCATGATAATTGGGTGCCGCCGGTTTATATGGACGACAAAGTTTTTTTTAATCCCTCGAAAAACAATTCTTTTTCACATTCCGATACGGTTCTGTATTTGGCGTGGTCGAACGGCGAGGTTGTTGGGAGAGTAATGGGAATCATCAATCATCATTACAATCAAAGGACAGGTGAAAATGATGCAAGGTTTTGCTTCCTCGAGTGCTACGACGATTTTAAAGTGGCCGAACTACTTGTTAAGAGCGTTGAAAAGTGGGCCAAATCGAAAGGTGCAAATAACCTTGTTGGGCCTTTGGGATTTTCCGATAAAGACCCTCAGGGATTGTTAATCGAAGGCTATGACAAACCCGTTGTGATTGCCTCTGCATGCAATTTCCCTTTCCTTGTCGATTTTGTTGAAAGAATGGGGTATTCCAAGAAAACAGACCTGGTTGTTTATCAGGTGAAAGTTCCTGAACAGATCCCTGAGTTTTATGTTAAGATATCTGAGAGGGCTCTTAGAAATCATCCCCACCTGCAAATAATTGAGCCAAAGTCGAAGCTAGCCCTTAAAAAGCTGGTTCGACCGGTGTTTCATTTGGTTAATGAAACTTTTAAGGATATTTATGGCTTTTCGGAAATGACAGTCAAGGAGATGGATGAGTTTGCCAATCGTTATCTGCTGATTTTGGATCCGAGGTTTATCAAAGTAATTAAAAACGAAAACGATAAAATCATTGCCTTCATATTGGCAATGCCCGATATCAGCGAGGGCGTGAGGAAATGCAGCGGTGAGGTTTTTCCGTTCGGATTTATTTCGATTCTTATGTCACAGAAAAAGACTAAACAGCTGAATTTGCTGTTGGGTGCTATTAGCAAGGAATATAGGAATACGGGTCTCGACACGATTCTGGGTACTTTGGTATTGCGTGAAGCTTCGAATGCTGGTTTTACACATATCGATTCGCATCTGGAACTGGAGACCAATGTGAAAGTTCGGGCGGAAATGGAGAAAATGGGTGGAGAGGTGTATAAGAAATTCAGAATATACACCCGTGAGCTGTAGTGATTACTCTTGGCCCCGGCAATCAAAATCTTTAGCAAAAAAAAGAGGCCAACATTAAATGATGACCTCTTAATATCATGAAGCAGGCAAATAAATACACAATCCTTTTGCACAATCTTACACAAAGAACTGCGCATCTTTAACCTGACCGTGTTACTTACATAATCGAGCAGCAGACCAACAAACCAGAAAAGATTGTTGAACTATTAACAAGAAATTACCGGAAATGAATCCGGAATTTTTTAGTAGTTGGATCTGTAACCACCTTCGCCACCACCGCTTCTGCGATCGTTGCTGCCGCCTCTGTTATAACCACCGCCGCTGTTGCCGCCTTTGTTATAACCGCCGCCGCCGCCGCCGCCGCCTCTGTTGCCACCGCTGAAGCCGCCTCTTCTTTCGCCTTCTTTTCTCTCTTCAGCTTTGTTTACAACAATTGCACGACCGTCAATTTCAGCACCATTCAATTCTTCAATGGCCTTCTTAGCATTGTCGTCATTGGGCATTTCAATAAACCCAAATCCTTTACTTCTTCCGGAGAATTTATCACTGATAATCTTTACCGATGCAACTTCACCATACTCTTCGAAATACTCTTTTAACTCAGATTCCTTTAGACTAAAAGGAAGACTTCCAACAAAAATGTTCATAATTGACCGTTTAATTTAATTGATAATAGTTTTTATAAAATATAAAAGTAGTCTTATTTTAATTCAAAAGCCATATTTCGATCGAATATTGGAAAATAAATTTGAAATAATCCCTAAAAATTTAGTTTGTTTGAATATTATATTTATGAAATACGTGTTAAATTGTTGTTTGTGAGTTATTTATCTCTCCACTCCAAATAATCGTCATATTCCATTTTCTTATCCACATTTCCTTTCGGGGTAAACTCAATAATGCGGTTGCTTACGGTCTGGATAAATTCATGGTCATGTGAAGCCATCAGAACATTTCCTTTGAACCCCACAAGAGAGTTGTTAAAGGCCTGAATGGATTCGAGGTCAAGGTGGTTGGTTGGGGTGTCGAGGATAAGCATATTAGCTCTTTTCAGCATCATCCGCGAAATCATGCAGCGCACTTTTTCCCCTCCTGAAAGCACAGTGGCTTTCTTGAAAACCTCTTCTCCTGAGAAAAGCATTTTCCCCAAATAACCTCTCAGGTAAATTTCGCTTGAATCGTCAGAAAATTGGGCCAACCATTCCAACAGGTTAAGTCCTTTCTTGAAGAATTCCGAATTGTCAACGGGAAGATATGCTGAAGTAATCGTTTGTCCCCACTCAAAACTTCCGGAATCCGGTTTCATGTGCCCGTTCAGAATTTCAAAAAGAGCAGTCATGGCGCGGGGGTCGTGGGAGAGGAAAACAATCTTGTCGTCTTTGTCGACAACAAAGCTCAAATCTTTGAAAAGAACCTCGCCATCAATGCTTTTGCTGAGGTTTTTGACTTCCAGAACAACGTTCCCGGGCTCCCTGTCGGGGTTAAAGATTATTCCCGGATACTTGCGGGTGGATGGGCGTATTTCTTCGATATTGAGCTTCTCAATCATCTTCTTCCGACTCGTTGTCTGTTTCGATTTCGAGACGTTTGCGCTGAAACGCGCAATAAATTCAAGGAGTTCTTTTTTCTTTTCCTCAGCCTTTTTGTTTTGGGATGCTTGCTGGCGCAATGCTAGCTGGCTCGACTGGTACCAGAAGCTATAGTTGCCGGCAAAGAGCTGAACTTTCCCAAAATCGATGTCCACAGTATGTGTGCAGATTGAATCCAGAAAATGTCGATCGTGCGACACAACCAGAACGGTGTTCTCGTAGTTGGAAAGATAATTCTCAAGCCAGGTAACCGTGTCAAGATCAAGATCGTTGGTGGGCTCATCCAGAAGCAAATTGTCGGGTTTCCCAAAAAGAGCCTGTGCAAGCAGAACTTTAACCTTCTGTTTGTTGCTGAGTTCTTTCATCAACTTGTGATGAAGGTCTTCTGCAATCCCTAGACCGCTTAACAGGCTGGCGGCGTTGTTTTCAGCATTCCATCCGTCCATCTCCGCGAAACGTTCCTCCAGGTGGGAGGCTTTCAAGCCATCCTCGTCAGAAAAGTCGGCCTTTGCATACAGAGCGTCTTTTTCATGCATGATGCGCCAGAATTCCTCGTGTCCCATAAGTACCGTATTCAGAACCGTGTACTCATCAAATGCGTACCGGTCTTGTTTTAATACGGAAAGTCGCTCGCCGCTTCCAATAGATACGGTTCCCCGCATCGGATCGAGTTCATTGCTGAGGATTTTTAATAAGGTGGATTTGCCGGAACCGTTTGCCCCAATTATCCCATAACAATTACCACTTGTGAATTTGAGATTCACATCCTGGAATAAAGTTCTCTTACCGAATTGAAGTGCTAAATTTGAAACTGTAATCATTTATTAATCAAAATTTTATTTGTGCCCGATGAAAAATTTATCAGCGCGCAAAGGTAATTAATTTTGATTATGAATGCTCAGGTTAATGGGACAAATTTAAAATGACTGGCTTATTTTTGGCTTACTATTAATAGGCTTGACTGCTGGTAAGGCATTAATCCTTGCGATATTAAAAATATTTATTCTTTAACTTCGAGTTCTACTTTTTCTACAAGGTTTAGATCCTTCTCGTAATAAAAAGATCCGGCAAAGAATAATATGGATGCGATTACCAAGGCAATCGGAAGGAATGAAAAGGCTGTTTCAATATTTGTTTTGTCTGAAATAGCTCCCATTACAATCGGTCCGAGTGATGCGCCGAGAAGGTTTTGAACCACTACCGCAATGGCATAGGAAAACGCCCTGAGGCCCGCATGCACAAGGTCCTGTGTTACAGCAGCAGCAGCAGAAAGAAAGGCTGTGATGCAAATTCCCAATGACAAGAGCAGGGCATACTGGATTTGGTCCTTGAAAACAGTGAATGCCAGAAACAGTATTATGGCCGACAGTCCGGTTGTGATGGTTGGGAACAGAAGCCTGGCATTAATGCGTTTTTTTCTCCATTTATCGGATAAATATCCTCCCAGCGGAGCACCGATAATTGCCAGTAGCATAACCGCACTGGATTTCAAACCGGCTGTGCTTTCGGGCAAACCCTGCACCCTGTGGAAATAGGTTGGTAACCAGGTAAGAAGTGATGTGGTTGTGAATACAACCCCTGCCATTGCGAAGTATGTTAAAATGAGCGAAGGTTTGGAAAGGAATTCCGTAACGATATCGCGCATGCTCATCCTTACTTTTTTTCGAATCGCTTTCTTTTCTTCTTTAGTTTCGGTTTTTTCAAGGCTGACGGTTTTGTAGTCTTTTACAAAAAGGAACAGAATCCCGATGATAAGCCCGGGAATCGCTACAATACCCAGCGCGTGACGCCAGCCCCAGTTTGCGGCAATTACTCCCCCAATTGCAATTCCGATAGCACTTCCAAGAGGAATTGAAGCATTCCACAATCCCATCATCCAGGCTCTCTTGCGCTGAGGGTACATTGCAGATATCATTGCCGATCCTCCGGGAGCGTAACCTGCCTCACCTATACCGATAGCGGTGCGGGTGGTGAATAATTGGGAAAAGGATTTGGTGAAGGCTCCGGCAGCTGTGGCAACACTCCACAGTACGGCCATAAACCCTATGGTTCTTCTCCGGCTCCAGCGGTCAACAAGTATCGATACGGGAATCGTAAAAAGCACGATCGACCAGTATACTGCCGAAATCATCATGCCACACTGTGTATCCGACAGGCCCCAATCAGCTTTCAGAAAAGGGAAGAGGGAGGTTATAATCATACGGTCGACATAATCGAACATATATAACAGGAAAAGCAAAACAAATACGTAGTTAGTGTAACTCTTTGTGAAAAGATAACCTTCGGGTATGGGTTTAGCGCTCATAGGGGTTGTAGTTAGGACGCTAAATTTAAAGCAAAATAATTTTAATCAGCAAAAAATTGGACAGTTATATTTCAACCAATTCTCAATCACTTGGTTATTAATCAGTTTCGGGGCAGTAACTTTTGTTGTGGAACCTTTTCGTGAAAATCGAGATTTTTGGCCTTTATCCCCCTATCAAATCATCCAAAATACGCAGCGACAACTCTATGCACTTTTCACAAACGGTTTCTTTAAGATTATGGTCTTCAAATATCTTTGCCCCTTCTGCTGTGCATAAGTCGCAATTTACAAGATCTGTGCATTGGGTTGTGCCCTTGGTGGCTTCAAATCTTTTTGTGAATTCCTGAATCAAGGCATAGGCTGTCTCTTTGCGTTCTGTATTATTGGTGGATTTCGCGCCTGCGTAGAGGCCAATAACCATATAAGCCCCGGAGACGGCACCGCAGGTTCGTTGAAGACGTCCCATTCCCGCTCCAAATCCCGATGCAATGCTTAAGGCATGATCTTCCTGGATCTGAAACCGGTCGGTAAATCCCAATAGCACTGCCTGTGAGCAGTTTTTGTCTTCGCGGAACGCTTTGATAACTTTTAATGAGTCGACTTTCATAATCAGACAGGGGTTTAAAGGTTTAATCAATTTCCATTCCAAGCCATTCCTCCAAGGTACTTAGGAAAAGTTCTCTTTGCCAGGGATTCATGTTCTTTATGCGTGCAGCACCGTGATGCGCACCGTTGATGAAAAACCAGACGGAATTGGTGGCTGAGGAAGGTGGCACTGATGTGGCCGACCAGGTGTCGCCCGCACCATAAATATAGATGAAATTGTTTCCGTTGCTTTGTGTCCAGTCGAACACCTTCTTTGAAAGAGCGCTATTGTAAGCTACATCCATTTTATCCGGAGTGAAAATTGCACTGGGGTAGGGCTTCATGGGAAGAGCCTTAAGCAAACCTTTAAATTCGTCGGTTCGATAGGAATAGTAACCGACTTCACGGGCGGCCTGATAATAGTGGGATTCAAACTTTTTCATCGTTTGGTCGGAGAAAAAATCGATATCCGACACAGATAAAAGATGTGCAAGCGCTTCCTCAAGAGTAGAATTGGGTGAAGGAATCTCGCTGCAGCTATGCCCCCATTGCCAGAATGAAAACGCGTATTCCAACACCGTGTACTCGAAAGCCTCCTCAAAACTGAGGTAGGTATAGTCAAGGTCTTTTCCGTTACTGTACCATGTAAGCAACGGCAGCACTTTCTTTCTTTCCTTCAGCATCCGGATTTGAAAATCCTTGATTTTGTTTCGGCATTCCAAAGTATTTACAGTATCGAAAAAGGTGTAAATTCGCTCATCACCCAAAGCGAGATTCAAGGGTGCAACATAGGGAATCGTCACATCCACATCCTCCGGGTAAAAATAACGGTAGTAGATGCTGTTTTGTCCGCCCTTGCTGATTCCGGTGCTGATCCATTTCCCTGTATAGATTTGTTTCATGATCGCGTTGATCCGGTGCAAATCGGCTGCTTCCTGCTCTGCCTCGAGATAGGTATAGTCGACGGAATCGGGCATGCTCTCACCAAAAAACCGGTGCTCAACCTCAATCTGGTTTGCGTTCAGGAGGCTTGTGAGCTCATTCCGGTAAATCCCAGGCTGCTCGTATCCCTCGGTAACGAAAACAACCGGCTTCTCGAATCCCCTGTGAGAAAGAAATACCCTCTGGTAAAAAAAGCCTTTGCTGATATCTTTATGATCGAGCGGCTGACGAACGGCCAACTCATAGGCTGCCATGAAACCGGGAGGGGTGTTGAGTTGACTGAAGATCACATCCGGGAGCTCATACAATTTTTTTTCGAGGGATGAAATCTGCGCAAATGTCGGGATGAAAAACCCAAACATGAGAAGAAAGGAAAGAGACTTTTTCATTTAGAAGGTATTGGTCAGGAGATAAAATTAAAAAATTTTTAATAGAAAACGATTCCTGCCTACAGATTTGTTATAAGGAATCCCCCTAAAATCCCACCTTAGCTAATTGACGATTCATCAATACTTAGTCCTTTACCGATTTCATGCCCATGATTGCCGCCAGAGTCAGCAGCGCGACCGAAACCCAGAACATTGGCCTCACGGGAATGGAATGAATTGAACTAACGAGGAAAACAGAACCGACAGGAATCAGGTACGACAGGGAGGTAACCAGGTTGCGGTTGCCGTGTTTCATCGCCAGAAACCAGAAAAGGTAACCGAGACAGGTGGGTCCCAGAATACTGTAAATCAGCGACGGACTTGATAACAACGGCGAAAGGCTGAAACTTTGAGCGTCGCCCCTGAAAACCTGGATTCCGAAAAAAACCAATCCGCTAACCATAAAGATCAATGGCATCGCTGCTATATCGTCGCTCGATTTATACTTTTTTATGAGGTTAGAGTACAATGCCCATGAAACGGCTCCCATGACAGCAAAGAGAAACGCAAGGAAATTATCGTCAAGCGCGGCGGCGATTTCAATCAGTTGCTGACCTGAGTAACCCTGAAGCAGCGCAATCAGGATTCCTGCAAGAGCCAAAATAATTGCAGGAAAATATAAAACAGGGTTAATGCGTGAATGATAGATAGGAACTCTGAAAATGTAAATTAGCACCGGCCAGAGGTAATTCAGCAAAGTCACAATTATCAGCTCCTCGTTACTTTTTGCCAATCCCAGCGCCACGTAAAAAAAGACATTGTTGAAGATAAAGAATATTCCTGTATGCAGGTAGTATTTCGAAGGAAGAGACTTTAAATAGCCCAGAAATTTTATTCTTCCCAGAGCTGCAAAAAGAATTATGAAATTCACTATCCCACTGAAAAAGTAAATGTAAAAAGCTGCATTGAAAGGTCCAAACTCGTTCATTACCGTTTTGGATACTGCAACATTGCTGCTCCAAACGATAATTGCAAGAATTCCGGCAAAGCTTGCCAACTGCGTTTTCGACCCCGACATAATTTAATTTTCAGGCTGTGAATATACTTGTTAATTTGAAAATGGAAGAATTTGAAAATGAGATATTTTGAAAATGGAGGAATTTCTTAAATAGAAGTTAAGCCCAATTTTCAAATTTTCAAATTAGCCAATTTTCAAATTAAACTTTCTTACATTTATAATCTCAAAATCTAAATCTACTCCTCTATGGCACAACAGAAAAAATTTGTCCCTTTTGTCTCGGCGGAAACCAACATGGCCGAATTCACCGTCCGCGCTTTGATTATAGGCCTTGTTTTGGCCGTGGTTCTTGGCGCAGCGAATGCATATCTCGGTTTGAAAGCGGGTATGACCATTGCGGCGACCTATCCGGCAGCCGTTATCGGCATGGCATTGATTAAAGCTATGCGTGGAACCATTCTTGAAGAGAACTTTGCCCGTACCGTCGGATCCATCGGCGAGTCGGTGGCTGCAGGAGCAATTTTTACAATACCTGCATTTTATATTGTTTATCTTCAAAAGCAGCAGCAAGGGATCGAAGTGGATAATTTCTTTACCTATGGGGTTACAACAGCAATTCTGATTGCAGGGGGTATCCTGGGTATTATGTTTGTCGCGTTGCTTCGCAAAGTTATGGTTGACGATGCCGAGCTTCCATTCCCCGAATCGGTTGCAGCCGCAGAGATTCATAAATCGGGAAGTAAGGCGGGCAGCGGCTCCAAATATCTTTTCGGCTCCATGATCGTGGGGGCAATTGTTACGGTGCTTGCCAAGTTCAGCATCTTTGCCGATTACTGGGAACGCTTCATCGTTTTCGGAAAGCAGGGTATCACAGGTCTTAGTGGTTTCTTTGGCGAAAACCTTGGCGTTTTTGGAAAAGGAGGAGCTTTGGCCGGATCACCTGCAATCTCGCCAGCTTATGTTGGTGTGGGATACATCATCGGACCGCGGCTGGCATCGCTTAACTTTAGCGGCAGCGTACTCGCATGGGGACTTCTAACGCCAATTATCCTGTATTTCCTTGGTCCGCAGATTGACATTGATGGAATTGCAGCTGCCATGGCACAGTCTGAAGGCATCTCGCAGCAGTCGGCCCTCCAGAAAGTATGGATCGACAAAGCCTATTCCGTGTGGCGTTTTATCGTAAGGCCTATGGCAATCGGCGGTATGCTCGTTTCGGCTGTCTTTACCCTGTACCGCATGAGGAAAAGTCTTTTTGCCGGCGTGAGTCGTTCAATCGACGACGTTAAGAAAGCCGCCTCGGGCATCGACACTGGTGTTCCCAGAAACGAAAAAGACATTTCTTTCAACTGGATTATGCTTGGAATTCTTGGCGTTGCCATCGCAACATTTGCCATAACTTATTTTGTTTTCAGTACAACAATTTTGGTAGCCATTGTGGCCGCAACAGTAATGATAATTCTGGCCTTTTTCTTTGCCGCGGTTTCCGGCTATCTTGTCGGAATAATGGGCTCGAGCAACAATCCCATTTCCGGACTTACCCTTACCGCCCTTGTGGTAACCGCGCTTATCATGGTCATCCTGGGGGTCCAGGGCAATGAAGGTGTAGCAGCAACGCTTGGAGTGGCGGCTATTGTTTGCGTTTCGGCTGCTGTGGCAGGAGAGATGCTTCAGGATCTCAAGGCAGGACACATCCTCGGCGGTACCCCATGGCGCATGCAGCTCGGCGATATCATCGGCGTTGTAGCGGCTGGTGCGGTTATGTTTTTCGTTTTGTCCTATCTGAATCAGGGCGATATCAATACGGGTCTCAAGGAAGGTTATATCGGGGGATTTGGCTCCAAGGAATTATCAGCGCCCCAGGCTAACCTTATGGCTCTTTTGTCGCAGGGTATCGTGGGAGGTGAAATGGCCTGGCCACTGGTGATTACCGGGATGCTTCTGGGAATCGGTTTTATTATCATGAGAGTGCAAAGCCCGATGCTGGTCTTCGTGGGTATGTACCTTCCCCTGCAAACCACCTTTGCTATTTTCATGGGTGGAATGATTAAAGGAATATTAACCCTGTTGGCCGAAAGAAAAAAACATAACGAGGCCCAGAAAACACGCAGCGAGAACGTTGGAGTTCTCTTAGCTTCCGGACTGATTGCCGGCGAGGCATTGATGGGACTTGTGTTTGCAATTTTTGCCGCATTTGAGAAATTTCCTTCGGCAGTTTTCAGCAATCCCTCATATCTTATCGGCCTTGCGGTCCTTTCTCTTATCGGATGGGGAATGGTAAGCCTGCCCCTACGCAATGCAGGTAGCCCCGATGAGCCGGCTCCTCCTGCGGCCATGTAGAAGATAGAAGTGCCTAAAGTGCCTAGAGTGCCTAAAGTGCCTGGAGTGCCTAGAGTGCCTAGAGTTGGGCATGTTGGCTTGATTATTAAATTTCACATATACATAAGATTTTATAAAATAGACAAAATCCTAACTCTAGGCACTCCCAACTCTAGGCACTCTAGGCACTCCAAACTCTAGGCACTCTAGGCACTCCAAACTCTAGGCACTTTATATGAACAAAACAACCCTCACCCTCCTCGTCCTCCTCACCCTGGCAATCATCCTTGCCCTGGTTATCTTCGATTTTATGGGCGATCGTCCTGATAAGCGCGGGGAAAATCCATACGAGTATAATGT
>CAMAZH010000088.1 GCA_945863035.1 Chitinophaga pinensis
ACAACCTCACCTGCCGGGGGTGAGTTCAGTTATTACTCCGACTTCGACCAGCAACATGTACTCGATTTTCCTTCGGGTCCTTATGGGAAGCCTTTTGAGGTGTTTGCGAAAGAATTCCATATTAGCTATATCATGGGAAATGACCAGCCGGAATACCAAACCATGGAAAGGATAAAACAAGCTAGTATGGCCTCTGGTTACAAATTTAAGATTGTAAGTCTCAAGACTGCAACAGATACTTCGGTATTCGAAATCCTAAACTATGGCGTTGCTCCATTGTATTACGACGCATTTATTGCTGTAGATGGCGTTAGGTCCTCCCAATCACTGAAGCTTCTGGCACCTGGCGAAACACGCACATATGGAGTTCCGGCTGGAGCTGAGGGAGCAAAAATAAGTATTGAATGCGATAAACTTGTGGCAGGTCAAAAAATTCAATTTCACGGGACACAGGACTTATCCACTGTTTTGGTTCAAAACCGGAAAACCGAGGGTCATGGTTTGATCTATCCGAATCCTGTTAAAAAGGGAGAAACTGTTTCTCTGGGAAATACTATAATCGGGGAAAAGACAAGATTTTTTGTTTATAATGGTTTGGGTAAACTCGAATTTTCAGGTTGGTCTGATGCTAAAGGAATAGAAATATATACGGGAAACTTAAAGAACGGTCTTTATTTTCTCAAGGTGGAAGGCCTTTCAAGTCGCAAATCGAACAGCTTTATGATTCTCTAAGCAGGTTTAGGTTGTAGTTAATAATTGCAAGAAGTGGTTGCCTGAAAAACTCATAGATTTTCAGGCAACCTTTTTGTTAATTACATTACAATAAGTTTCCTATTCTCTGATTTACTATTCTGAAGCAGAGTCACGAAATAGATCCCGGAGGAAAATAACTCCCTGTCGATCTGGTAAAGTGTTTTGTCAGTTATCACCTCGAGAATTCTCGTCCCGGTAAAGTTGGTTATCACAATGTGTTTGATTGAGTTATCGGCAAACCGAATGTTTAAATTACTATATTCCAGCGGGTTCGGAAAGATTTCAGTAGTGAGTTTTTTTGCGATATTAGTGGAAACTCCAATGGTAGCGCCACTGGCACTTTCGCTCCATGCTGAGAATCCGTAACTATTAAACGATCGGATGATATAGTTGTAATATGTACCTCTTTTGAGGTTTCCGTCAGTGAAGGTCTCTGTATCCGGACCCATTGTGGTAACAAGCTCCCACGCACTACCATTAGCTTCTGCCCGCAAAATCTCAAATCCCGTTTCGTTATTGGAATTGTCTGTCCAGTTAAGTTTGATTTCCGATTCTGAAACGGTAGCAAGCTCGCCAAGGGTTGGAATTAGCGGCAAGTTTCCCTCTCCGCCCGATCCGATGGAAACAATATGGTTTACTGTGTTCATTCCAGTTTCAGGATTCCAAATTCCCGGATTTGCCAGCTGAATGGAATAGGAAGGAATATCGGCTAAAAACGAGGATTTATCGGGAAAACGCATATGCATACTATAATTACCTTCGGGGAGGTTTCCAGGAATCAACACATGTCCTTCTGAAAGAATTTCTCCCGGGAGCCAGAAACGAATATCGGCGTTAGTTCCTGTATAGTTTAAAACTGTCCGGATCCCTGTAACAGTATGAATGAGTGCGATCTGAATAGGTTTGAACTGTGATGGAGCGGCATAGCCATTATTGCTCAGCTGAAAAGACATATTCATTGTAGCCCCGGGACTTGCATTGTTTGGGAGTACCGCTTTAACTAGTCCCAAGCGATACCCAAGCGAAATATTGATTCCGGAATAACAGCTTTGATCCTTCCATTTATCATAAACTTTCTGGTTATACCCGCGATTCATATAAGTCCAATGCAAAAGGGCCAGACGGGAAACGCTATTTGCACAGTCGCTGTATGTGTTTGAGGCATCGCAGGTCTCTCCTCCCGTAATTGTGTATTTTGTTGTCTCATGTAGATATGCCAGATCATTCTGCAAATTTGTATAAGTGCCATAATCGCTTGAACTGGCAACAAAACAGTCGTTGTGATGGCCGATCCTTGATTTAAAGGAGCCATCATATGCTTGTCCGATATTGATGGGTTCGGTTGTTTTTGCAGCATTCTTCATAATAGCTGGAGTTCTTCCCTCGACAACAATATTATCAGGAAAAACATTAAGCAGACTTTCGAAAAGAGTGATCCGGTTTTGCTGATCAGTAGCGTCGGGCACATACCCGTTACCTGCAAAATTCTTGGTATAGTACCATTCTCCCCATGCCCCAATAAATCCAGCTTGCACTGCAGCAATTACATCACTGTTATTTGAAAGTACGTCTCTGAGTGAGATAATATGTGTAAACACCTTGTCGGGAGTAGCATCCCAAACGGCCGCACTTTGGGATGAGCTATAGGCAAACCTTACTACACATTTGATGCCTGCCGCACGAACAGAATCGAAATCCATCTGCATTTTCTGTAGGTAGTCCTCACTAACTGAACTTGATTCAAGGAATTCATGGAGATAAAACAGCCTTAATATCAGGGTAATCCCGTCTTCTTCCCTGTTTCTTCTTAGCTCATTTGCTTTGAGACTCTTATATACAGTTCCTAAGCTGCTGGATCCGGAATGACTTGAGTATTGATCATACCAACCTCTTTCCGGATTTGTAATGGGAAGGGTTGTTGGTTGGAAATTTATAATTGTCTCCTGCCCGTAAAGAACAACCCCCGCAAGTAGACTTGCTATAATCAGCAAAAATCGTCTATTTCTATTCCTGTTTTTCATAGTGTTCTTTTAACATTTTTTCTATTTTAAAGTCCGTTCTCTTGTATCCTCCGGTTGCAGCGCAATTAACAGTGCTGCGATGACAGCCAAAGTTATACCCAGAATTTTCGTGTTAGAGGGCATTACCCCCAGAATAGCAAGTGAAATAACAGCGGTCATTAGTGGAGCTCCTGCGTTCGCAAGGGGAGAAACAACGATAGCTTTTCCATAACGATAGGCAAAGACAAGGCACAATGCACCAATAGAATTTAATATCTGTACCGCAGCCGTTTCCCATAATCCATCAATTCCCCAGTTGATATCGACCGAGAAATCAGTCATTAGCAATGGTATTGGAATTAGGATAAGTCCTGTAATCATCATATAAAAAAATATGCTGCCCCCATCGGTGTTTTTATTGGCCAGTTTCATGAAATAAGCCTGAATGCCCCATGCAGCCAAAACAATCACTGCCAGAACAAACCAGAGGATTCCAAACTCATCTGAATTGTTCCCTTTGGAAACCTCGAAAAGAGGAAGGGCCAGCAATGCCAGTATAATACCGGCCATTCCAAGATAACCTGTCCTTTCTTTAAGAAATAAAAATGATAGTGTTATTGTAACCACGGGAGAAATCGAAATTATAGGAAAAATAAGGTATGCAGGTCCGACTTTGAGTGCCTCAAAAAGCAAAATTTGCCCGCCGGCACCTAAAAAACCGATTAATAATCCATAAAGAATAGATTTTCTGTCGTGTTGCACTTTCCAATTATTGATTTTGAGTACCACAAGACCCGGAATTATCATAGTAAGGGCCCAGACACAATAAACCAGAGTTGATGGAAAGCCGCTTTCCATAGGACTTTTTGAAAAAGCGCCCCACATTCCCCAGGTGAGGGTGGTGGTGAGAGCATAAAGCAACCAAATTTTTTTATTCATGTCTACTTCAGGTTTGTACGCAATGAGAGTGAGCCATCACCATTTAACAATTCCCGGCAGGCCCATTTTACCGGGTAACGAATGCTTTTTACTTCAAGCTCTGCGAATAGTTTTAATCCTCTCCAATCTGTTTCTCTAGGCAGAGGGAGTTCCACCTGCCGTACTTTTCCCGGAAGAGGAAATCCCGGGTCAAGACTTCCTCCAGACAATGTCATTCCCTGATCATTTTTGAGGTACACTCTTAATGCTCCGGGAACACCCGAGATACCGTCGTTTACAAGTCCCAGAATAATCTGGGGATACCCATCCTTTACATAATGCCAGATCCATGAAGGCCTGATTCTGTAACCAATAGATACTGAAAGATTATCAAGAGCATCCGGGAATTGCAGATAGTATCGCTTGAGGCTTTCTGCGGAAATCTGATGCCAGTTCCATAGGGAGAAATAATTAGGACTTACATCTTTTGCATGATAAATAATATTTTCTGATCGGGAAATGCCTTCGAATATTCTAAGAGAATCAGGTGTTCCGTCGGAGATTCCGTTTTCCACCAGAGCTCCTATCCACGGAGGTCTGTTGCTCAAGGCCTCAATCTGTTCATTCTCTATAAAAATAGTATCGGTTCTAAGCCAATTATGTGTTCTAATCGTTCTGTCAAGAACCTCCGAATTGCCAACATTGCTATAATCAGGCTGAGTATTGGTCAGAAGAGGGGTTTTATCCCAATTTTTCGCCTGATGCTCGAACAGTCCGATGGATGTCTTTTCAGCAGTGTAATAATCCGGAAACGGATTCCCGGAAAATGGCCAGGAATGCCCTTCTCCCCAGAATCCATATAGATATGTGTCAACAAATTCAATAAGATCACTTCCATTATATGCTTCAGAGAGCAAGTTATCGAGTTCTTTAAATGCCGACATGAAAGCAGGATGATCATAGCGGGGAGCATAATGGGTTTTACCCGGGAGTCCTATTTCATTCGTCCTCCCAAGTTCTGCAAAAGGAATCTTATCTTTCAGAAATCCCGGGACAGAATGCCCCTCAATATCCGGACTCATAAGCTGAATACGAATACCAACCCTTTTATTGTATTTTCGGGCCAATTCAAAAGTAATTTTCCAGTGATCAGGAAAATCCAAACTCCCTTGCTTTTGTTGAATATCTCTCCAGTCAACCCTTAGATATAGTTTATTTCCAAGAGGGAATTTCACAAGACTTTCAATCGAGTCAAATAAGGATTCATTCATTACTCGGGGTGGGCCGGCTTCATCGCAGATATAGGTTACCAAACCCATTCCATAATTAGGAACGACAAGTTTTGAAGGAGTTGTAACCATGATAACTTCAGCTCCAGGAGCTGTTGCATCAGCTCCATAGGCAGAAAAGGGTCCCTGATTTAAGCGATCGGTTATTGGAGGGCAAGGGCCAAAGTCGTACTTATCCCAGTTATGAGGCGGAATCCGGGCATCGGCTGATCTCAAACCCGCACCTGCCATTATTCCCATTAAACCTGAGGTCTTTAAAAATGCTCTACGTTCCATTTGTTCGCAAAAAATATTGAGGTTAAGGTCTTTTAAGCCAGACTGTCTAACGAGCCTTATCAGATTTTGCAGGAAATGTAAAACTATCCGGATGAATAATAAAAATGCCACCCAAAATCCGGGTAGCATTTTTATTGATTCAAATCATTTAATTATTTATTGAAAGCTGAACATTTTAACAGCCTGCAAAGGATCGGCATCTACCGGAGGCAACTGACCTACCTGATTCCAATCGGTGTTCTGAGCCCAGAAATAAATACCAACCTGAGTTCCGATAACAGGGTTTTTCATAAGTGAGGTTTCTATTACAAATTCGATTTCCGAATTTCCAATTACCCCCGATGATTCCTGAATATCTCCAAGCTCGGCGTCGTTGGTAATATCGTCAATCCATGGCCAATCTTGTACATCCGTGCCAGAGTTCCATGAATAGGTTCCGGCCCAACTGTCTTGTATGTAATACTCAAACTGATATTCTGCGCCGTTAGTGGCGAGATTGGCAGTCTGCCATCCGGTGTTTGCTTTCCCGTCGGCATCAATCAGAACCTGAAGCACATGATTAGCAGCAGAAAGATCTCCTTTAATATAGATGTATAACTTTGATGTTGCTGCATTACTTGTCACTTTGGCCTCCATCAGGTTACCACTGGCCTCGCCGAATCCACTGTAAAACAGAGGTACATCAGCCCAATCGGTAAATGTTCCGTCGATTGTAATTGCAGGCCATTCTTTAACAACTGAAATGGTAATCTTCTTGATTTCCGACCCGCCATCACCTGTTGCGGTAAGCCTGACATCATAATCACCATATGCAGCATATGTATGAACAGGATTTTCTTCTGTTGAAAGAGCTGTTCCATCACCAAAGTCCCATGAGTATGAGGTAGCATCCTTTGACAGGTTTGTAAAGGAAACCGTTTTATCACTAATTTCTGAAGAGAAGTCAGGAGATGGAGCTGAAGCCTCCTCTTCCGAACATGACACCATTCCCAGGGTTGCTGCTGCAAAAAGTGTCAAGCTTGCTAATACAAATCGATTTTTTTTCATGCGTACATTTTTGAAGTTTATAATCGGATTATTAATTACTTGAAAAAGTGATTAGGTTAATAAATGACAGCATCTAAAAATGCATCCCTCTAAGTATAAAGAATTAATTTTAGTTTTTAAAGATACGAAAGATTTCAAAATATCGAAACTTTTAAATAGTTATTTTAAATAAATATAGTCTTTCGAACACTTATTTTTTAGAAGGAAAAACCGCAATTAACAGGAAATTGTCAAACTCAGCATTAAAAACCGGATTCTCCCCATTTAACAAAGCCATTTGCCTTTTGTTCAGGTAGTCATAAGCGACATATTCTGTAGTCTTATCCAAGCCGCGCAATTCAATATCTCCTCTCCAACCTTTATCGAAGAAGGCATAAAATAAAGTATCTACCTTTTGGATAACATGTGTTTCGGGTTTGTCAAAACCGATGTCATAAAGCTCTCCCAGGTATTTTTCTTTTGAAAGCATTTTCTCGTGATAAAGGTCAAACCATTTCTTCCATATTTCCTCTTTCTCCGGGGTGAGTAAAAAGCTTTGTGATTGGTTAGGGTTATCAGCAGGCCAGGTAAATTTTGTTCCTAAAACAGCACCTACCCCAAACGAACTGGCAAAATCGGTTCCATTATCGCTTAACTCGACATGGTCGCCATAGTAGGCGGTATGCGGCATAATAGCCTTGTAGGTTTTACCTTTGAGCCTGATTTGCCAACTACTCGTAGGATCCGACGAAACCGTCTGGTTGGTGTAAGGCATATTGTAAAACGACATGCAGGTTCCGCAGGGACAATTTTCGACAACAGCATTTGGTTTAATTTCTCTGGCAGTGGCATAAATCATTTTGAAGAATTCAGGCAACATTTCAATCGATTTTGCCGGATATTCCAAAGAGCGCTTCCAGTTGTAATCGGCCGGTACGGCATTCATATGCTGTCCATCCATTTTCAAACCGTCGAATCCCCATTCAGTTAAAAACATCTCAAGGGTTTCCCGGGTATGTTTAAATGTTTCATCCGCTGCCGGCGAAAGGTAGTAACTATCCCACCAGGTAATATACTGAGGAGCTCCGGATTTGTTGATAAGCAGAATATCCGGATTTTCCTCAAGAACTTTGCTTCCCGGATCAGCTGCCAGTGGTGCCCACCATAGTTTGGCCTTAAGTCCCTTATCATGGATGGCATCTACCATTTTCTTCATATCTTTTGTCCCACCGGGAAATCTCTGTGTGTCAACTCTCCAGTCTCCCTCTGAAATCTGGAATCCGTCGTCAATAACAGCCCATTTAATACCTAGCTCTTTTACCTTTGGCAGAGTATTGATGATGTTCTCGGCGGTGAATTTCCTTTCATAACCCCAGCCACACCAAACACTTTCGAAGGCATCGGGCTCTGATTCGGCAAATTTGATTCCTTTAAACTGCATCACTTCCGAGAATTTCTGAAGGGAAGCGAAATAATCCCCTGTATGAACCGTAACAAAAGTCTGAAAAGTGGCAAGTGTATCCCCGGTATCCAAAACTTCAGGGTCAACGAATTGGAATTTAACTCCTACCTGTGCGTAATCGGAATACTTGTCGAAATCCACGGGTAGGGAAACCTCTCTGGGCACAAGCTCAAGGTGGCCAACGGCGATGCCCCCGTCCCTTCTCCATATGTCGGTAACAGGGATGCCCCCACCATAGTCGGACTGATTCATTCCCATAAAATTTTCCTGATAAAACCCTTTGCTCACGGGTAGCACCCAATCTGCTCTTTCGGAGGAGGAACTCCCCTGGAATGACCAGAAAAGAGTTGAGTCATCCGACGACTTAATTCCATATTGATTATTCATCCAAAACCTAACTGTTAAATCCTCTTCACCACAATTGATATAACTCACATTAAAAATTGCGATTCCCGGGAATTCATCATAGGTTTTCACACGAACAATCTTGGAAAGGCAAGAATTATTGAGGCGGAAACTACCTTTAATCAGAGTTTCCTCCCCCTTACCTATCTCATCACTAAGCTGTTTTACAGAGGTTTCCTCAAGCTTGAAGCTGTTGGTTCTGAAATTCTTGGTTTGCAGGAACTCTGTAAGCTGAAAGGATTCGTTAAAAGGGAGGGTATTGGCAGAAAGTGAGTTAACCCTGCTATACATTTCCCGGTCAAACTCGATCTGCAGATCGCCGGATTTTACAACAACCGTCTTACTGCATGATACGATTGAAAAAGATGTAAGTACCAGCAATATCGCTATTTGAACTCTTATTGGTCTCATATCAATTCGTGTTTAAAACTTTTAATGCATTTGATTTATATACTTTTTCAAGAGTCGAATCTGAGAGATCAAAACCATTGAGGGCCCAGTGATAACCAAATTGTTCGGTTTCATAGAAATGTTCGTCATCCGACTCAAGGATTCGAAAGGTAATTTTATACATCTCCTCATTCATCCCCATATCGGTGCCATAGATAATCCGATCCTGGTACTTTTCGTAAAAGGCTTTCACATGACGGGGGATGGGGGCTGTTTCCGCATATCTGGCGGAGTTGTCGGCATACAGATTCGGGTATTTGTCAAGCAAATTTGCAAGTATATTCAAATCGTAAGAGCAGTTTGCGAAATGGCATGCAATAAAAGTGGTGTTCGGATTGCGTTTCACTGCGTTTTCAAGGGTCTGAATAAGCTCAGCATGATCCAGTATCCCCTCCTTCGTGAGATCAATTCTCCACTGATGTGAATTCATCAAGCCGTCGTTGGTGGAATCCATCGGTTCATACATCCAAATGGGCTCGGCAATATGTATGTTTACAGGCATTCCCAGTTCTGCGCATTTGGCCCAGACAATATCCATGCCCGGATTATCGCAATGCATTCCGTAGGCTTTGGTTGGCTTTGAATAAAACAAACCCTCGCCCTTATCGCCCAATTCTCCAACGCCTCTTGCGCCAGCATTGTAGCATCGCTCCAGCTCCAAGCATGCATTTTCGGCCCATTTCGGATCTGTGTCATATCCCGTATAATCAATTCCGCACCAGATTTCAAATTCCTGAGGGTATTGGGAATACTTATTTACAATGGAATCAAAACCATTCCCCGTCTGATATGATAGAATCACCGTTTTCTCAATCCCCATTTTTTTCATGGTCCTCACCCATTGCTCTATCTCCTGTTTACTGCTTGCATAGTCGTGCGAGTGCATATCGATTATGGGAAAAGAAGCATTCTCAATTAGCGTCTTCTGAATGTTGTATACAGATTTTGGTCTGAAGTTCTTCAGTTTCAGATCCTCCAGGTTACTCTCCTTATGCTGCGTTGAGCAGGATAGCACAAGGGGGAGAATAACTATTGTAAGTTTGGCAATTACTCTCATCTCTATATGTTTAGCGGGATATAACCCTAAGTTTGTTTTGAATCAGTTCTTTTGCCTTTTGGGTTGCTTTGGGAAACACTATCCGCAAATCGATTTCATCAGTATTAATAAGTTCCTCCTTTAGCTGCTTCATAAAGGCATTCTTGGTTTCTGTAGCGAGATTTATCTTACTGATCCCGTTCCGGATAGCGTTAACAAGGGTCTCATCGGGTATGCCGGAGCCGCCATGCAAAACAAGAGGGGTGTTTACCACTGCTTTTATCCGGCTCAGAAGTTCCAGATCGAGTTTGGGCTCTTGCTTATAAAACCCATGAGCCGATCCGATAGAGACAGCCAGTGCGTTCACTCCGGTTTGCTCTGTAAAACGAACCGCATCTTCTGGCTGGGTAAAGCCTGAATTATCCTGAGACTGATTTAATTTGGCGATATAACCCAATTCAGCTTCAACGCTGGCTCCATATTTTTCTGCACGTCTGACAGCTTCCTTAGAAATTCTGATGTTCTCTTCCAGAGGCTTCTCACTCGCATCGATCATCACTGAATCGAACCCGGCATCCAGGCAACGCTGCACCAACTCCAGACTTCCACCATGATCGAGATGCAGCCAGCCTTCCACGCCGGAAACTTTCAATGCGGTTTTCGCCATTTGGGCAGCCAGTTCGAGACCCATATAGTTGATCGAACTTTCAGAAAGTTGAAGAATGATTGATGCATTCTCTGCTTTTGCACCGCTAATGATCGCATTAAGGGTCTCAAGGTTATAGAAATTAGCCGCTAAGATGGCTTTCTTCGCTTTGCTCAGTGCCAGCAATTTCGTTTGAAGGTTCATGTCAGATGGAATAATTAAATCTGTTTTTTGCTATGCTTTTTACTTTATCAAGGGTCTCGAAAGCTGAAGTTCCTCCCGCTCCCATGGTATTAATCGCCCCGGTTAAGGCTGCAAACTCGAGGCATTCACTGAGAGGATTGTGATTTGAGAATTTATGTATGAAGCCGGAATTGAAACTGTCGCCTGCTCCAATAGCATCAACAACCGCCTCATTGAGGAAGGCATTCTGATAGCGAATCTTGTTCGAATCCCACATAACTGCACCTTCTGTCCCATTCTTAACAACAACAATATTGCAAAAGGATTTTATGCTTTCAAGGGCTGCTTCTATTGTTTGACAGTCTGTGAATTGCAGGAGCTCGCTTTTGTTTGGAAGAAACACATCTACAAAAGGCAATAGCGCTTTCAGGTCAACGTCCCATTTTTCATGAGGATCCCACTGTGGATCGAAGGAGGTTGTGAGTCCCAGATCCTTTGCTTTTTTAAATACCTGAATCACATGCGGTTTAATTCCTTCTTGCAGAAAAACCGAGCTAAGGTGCATATGGGATGCCGATTGCAAAACCTCATCCGAAATATCGGCTATCCTTAGATCGTTCATAGCTCCAGGGTAGGTAACCATTGCCCTGTGGTTGTCATAATTCATGGCGACCGTCAGACCCGTCATAAATTCCGATGTCTGCAGGATATTACCGGTATCCACCCCTGATTTTTTAAGAGATGAACAAATCTGGTCTGCAAAATTATCCCTGCCTACCTTTCCGATATAACTGACTTTAGATCCCAGGATACTGAGATTGTTGGCAAATATTGCAGAACTGCTTCCCAGAGTAACAATCATCTCCTTTGCGAGGATTTCCTTTCCCAGTTCGGGAAAAACCTCCATCCCATTCAGAATCAAATCGATATTTAATTCCCCAACAACCAAAACATTGAATTTCTTTTGTCCTTTCATGGTTTAAGGTTTGAAAACTCTTAGAGTGCGCTGGTTACATTAACCAGGTTAAATTTATGAAAATATCTGTCCATTGCCTGAGCTATTCTTGTCTGAACAATTATTTCAGGCTTTATTCCATGATTTTCCAAGTTATGATAAAGTTTCGAGCGGGCTGCAACCACTTCGGGATTTTCCCAAATATAGCGGCATCCAGTTTTTATAAGCCAGAGCTGTCTATCCTCCTGTAATGAGTAAAAATCTTCAGGAGACTCTTTCTCGTTGACCCATTTAACCCAGCGCCCTGAGTCGATAACAGCTTCCCAAAGCCGATCCTTCATCCCTGATAGCTTGGCGATTCTTCCCTGCCCGAAAAACGAGTTTTCAATTTCCACAAGTTCCATCAAACCATCATATTCTCGTTCGGTAAACTCCGGGCCAATGTTTGCCGCTCCCATTCCCGACAATGGATATTCCTCAGGATTGTCGACGCTATCGGAATAGTGTCCCTTGATTCTGCTTCCATAAGGTTTGGCTGCTTCTGTCAGTTGCCTTGCGACAGTTGGATCAAACAGGGTGGTATGCAGATCAGTTCCCACCTTCCCGACCACAAAGCAGGGCCATATATCGCCAAGGTTATTCTTAGTTAATCCCTCCTTCAACAGTTCCATAAAACGCTTAAAGACCTTCATGTCGGCTAAACCTCCATGGACCTCTTCGGTTCCAACCTCATAGGCAATTTTTTCGTAAGCTTTCGCTTTTCGGTAGCCTTCACAATGGGTAATAAGTTCGATGGTTCTTTTTGCCACAACCTCAATATCAATTGAAACAGCTTTTGGAAGGGTGAAATCGATTGTCGGATCCACGTGAATCATGTCGTACCCGGCGTCCATGGCTTTTTCGAACGAATTTTTAACCTCGCTCATGGTTTCCTCATAGCTAAGGTTATCAATTCTGTGCTTGTCTTTTAACCATGGCCCGCCATGGTCGATCGCAACAATTACGGGACCGGTATAATTTATAATTCTTGCCTCCTCCCGAATGGTATCTACAAATTCCTTTGCCGTGAAACCGGTATAGCCCCCATCGGTGTCCACCTGATTCAGTGTGGCAGCAAATTTTATTGGAGCATTGCATCTTTTAGCCGCAAGCAATGCAGCTTTTAGAACATCAATTGAGTTTGGACAAGCTGCAAAGAGGGTTCGTTTCACACCGGTCTCTTTCTCAAGCGCATCAAATCTTTTCAAAATGAAATCGAGAAGTGAGAGCTTGGCTTTTTTTGCTCTTGCCCTTAGTACTTTGTCCATCAGATTTTTCTTCTTTGGTTGGTATTAAACATCATAAATTATAACGCCTTCGACAACTCTGGAAATGGCTCCGCTAACAGATGGGTTGTCGGGTTTGAGCCCCAGCTCAAGAGATTTGAACATTCCTAGAATCTGTGCAGGGATCACACTGCACACGGCAAGAAATTCCTCATCTATCCCTGACGGAGTGGTGGCAAAACAAAATTCTTTATCGAGGGAGAGGTCAACTACCGGCAGTTCTGAAACTCCGATAAGCATCATGGCCTTTTTACCTTTCTGCATCGACCTTACCAGATCTCTTTCATATCTTTGAACGCATTCATTGTTCGAAAAGAGAAAAATAATAATGGACTTCTCGTTGATAACGGCCTTTGGACCATGACGGAATGCAAGAAAAGAATCGTTCTTGCAGATAATTTGCCCATCGGACAGTTCCTGAAGTTTAAGGTGCGACTCGGTTGCGGTTCCAAATAGAGGTCCAGATCCGAGAAATACGGCCCTTTCGAAATCCAATTTTGCGATTTTCTTTAAAGCATCAGAATGTTCAACAATTACTTTTCTACCAAATGTTGTCAAATAGCCTAGCTGCTCTTTAAGCAAGTCTATCTCACCAAATCTGGCAAATAATAATCCCGTGAGAAGCATACTTGTATAGCTGCCGGTCATGGCAAGACTTTTATCATTTGATTCCGGGGGAAGAACAAAAGTGAGTTTTTTATTGGACGATTTGTAATGGGCTAGCTGACCTTCCTTATCACAAGTAATTACAAGGTGATAGCAGTTGTTGCAAATCCGGTCTACCAACCTCACTGCAGCAACGCTTTCCGGGCTATTCCCTGAACGTGCAAATGAAATTACCAAGACTGGAAGATCCGGACTTAGATAATCTTCCGGATGGGTAACGAGATGTGTAGTGGGAATGGAAACCGTGGTTATTCCGGTATGCCGTTGAAAACTGCCCTCCAAAGAGTAGCCAATGTAAGCACTGGTTCCGGCCCCGGTTAAAATAATCTTTTTGCAACTCCTCAAGGCAGAATCCCAAAAGCCGGAAATGTCCTTTTGCTCATGGGCTAATTTCTCATAAGTATGATCCCATGTTAATGGTTGTTCAGAGATTTCCCGGGCAGTAAAAAGGGCCCCTGCTGAAATCAATTCCGCCTCACTTAAATTGAAATATTCCATATAATAAAATTTTCGATACGCTATTTTTTATCTTTCGTATGATTTCGTTACAAATATATTAACTTTCATTTACTTTCTATATAATTTTATAACTTTTCTTTTAGATTATGTAGAGTTTTGAAATTATCTATGATTATAATTTGTTATTTTTGGTCCTTATTTATCAACAAAAATATATCTCATGGAGGGTAGTCTGAAAAAAGCCACCGTTGACCGACGCGAGAAGATCTTAAAGCTCATTGCGGAAAATGGCAAAGTTTATGTCCATGAATTAAGTGCTTTGTTTGACGTAAGCGAAGTAACGATCAGAAACGATCTTGATCAGCTCGAGAAAAAGAATCATCTGATCCGGGCTCGCGGTGGAGCTCTGAAATTGGAGAAGCAGGTTTCGTTGGACTTCAACCTTTCGGACAAGCATCGGCTTCATACGGGAGAAAAAGCCAAAATCGGGAAAAAAGCGGCCAGTTTAATCAGCGACTCGGAAACAATTATTCTGGATTCAGGAACTACCACCGCTGAAATAGCTAAAAACCTTACCGGTTTTAAAAATATTTCTGTTATTACCAATGCAATAAACATTGTGAATATTCTGGTTCAGTACCCATCGATAAATGTTATTATGCCTGGAGGATATTTAAGGCAGAACTCTCTTTCACTTGTAGGCCCCTTTGCGGCAAAAAACTTAAAAACCCTATATGTGGACAAGGTTTTTATTGGAGTTGACGGATTCGATACAGAACTAGGGGCCTATACCCCAAATATTGAGGAAGCCTATCTGAATGAAATTATGATCAGCGTGGCAAAAGAAGTGATTCTGGTTGCCGATTCGAGTAAATTTGACCGTAAAAGTCTAACATTTATCTGTCCGGTTTCAAGTATTAATACAATAGTTACCGACGACGGACTTTCAGAAGCAAATCGCAAAAGGCTTGAAGATAGCGGAGTTAAGGTCTTGATAGCTTGAGAAAATTAACTTCTTTCAATTTGACCCGTTTCCATTGGGTTGTTTTAAATTTGCCAGCTTATCCGAATACCTGCACCATAACTTAGTTGGGCTCTACAGCTAATCCGAGCCGAATCGGCAATTATTTGTTCTTTTTAGTGCAATTTCATAGCAGGTTTTTAAATGTCTTATTTACCTTTGCAGGGGTTTTTAAAAAGGGGATGAGGGAATGAGGAGATTAGCGGATTAGTGGATGAGTTTATTAGTTACTACTGAATGTTTCAATTTCACTAAGCAAAGCGTACTCACTTATTAAACAAACAAAGCGTATTCACACATTCAATATTTCATAAATAAAACAATCTCCTACTATGGGTCGCGCATTCGAATTTCGTAAAGCCAGAAAAATGAAACGCTGGGGTAACATGGCAAAAACTTTTACCCGCCTCGGCAAAGACATATCCATCGCGGTTAAAACCGGTGGTCCCGATCCGAAAAACAATGCACGCCTTAGGGTGCTGATGCAGAATGCCAAAGCGGCGAACATGCCTAAGGACAATGTGGAGCGCGCCATCAAAAAAGCAACTTCAAAAGACCAGGCAGACTACAAAGAAGTTCTTTATGAGGGCTATGGTCCATACGGAGTAGCAATTCTGGTTGAAACCTCTACCGATAACACAACTCGAACAGTAGCTAATGTGCGGAGTTATTTCACGAAATTCGGAGGTACATTCGGAACGTTTGGCTCTGTTTCGTTTATGTTCGATCACAACTGCATTTTTAAAGTGAAAACAAAACCCGGAATGGCGGCCGAAGACCTTGAACTCGAGATTATCGATTACGGGGCACAGGAGGTATTCGAGGAGGATGATTGCACTATCGTTTACGCCGAGTTCGAAGCGTTTGGGAGTCTACAGAAATACTTTGAGGAAAACGAGTTTGAAATCGTCAGCGCTGATTTTGAGAGAATCCCAAGCGATTTTAAGGAACTGACTGCCGAGCAGACTGC
>CAMAZH010000089.1 GCA_945863035.1 Chitinophaga pinensis
ACGGACGAAGAAACCGAAATTAGTGTATTTATAAACAATTTAAATTTTATGGCAATGAACACAAAACTTATTATTTCAGGATTAGCATTAATCGCAGTAACAACAATCGCCAGCGCGCAGAACAATGAAGTTCAGCCAAGGCAAAACACTACCACAGCCAGAGGCCCGGCCTTTGTTGATGCCAACAACGACGGGGTTTGCGATAACTACGCCAACGGCAGGGGTAAAGCTGTGCGAGCCAACAGGAATGGACGCGGCAATGGAAACTGCTATGCACAGGGGCAAAGGCAGGGTCAGCGTCAGGGACAAGGCCAGGGAAGAGGCCAGGGCCAGGGTCAGAACAGAGGTAGGAATTTTGTGGATGCCGATAAAAACGGAATCTGCGACTTTAATGAAACTCCCGCCTCAAAATAATGATTAATCTTACCTGAACCTCCAACAAGGTTCAGGTTTCCATAAATCTTAGCGTTGTTTAATTAACAGTCGGGCTTTTTTAAGGCCAGTGGCTGAATAGGAAAGGTATGTAAAATTTTAAAAAATTAAAAAGATGAAAACTATTTTCAGAAGCTTTATTATCAGTGGATTAATTTCCATGCTATTTATCGGATTCAGTGCCTGCGAAAAGAATCCCCCGAAAAATGATGACATTAGCTATGCAAGTATTCTGACAGTCGGTGAAGACGGCACCAGTTCGTTGATTGATGCAAACTTAAAATCAGGAATCGTTGAGACCGGTCCTCTTACGGATTCAGAGCTTGCTGCGCTTCAGAGCCTGAAGGAAGAAGAGAAACTGGCACGGGATGTATATATGATGTTGTATGAGAAATGGGGCAGTCCGGTATTCCTGAACATATCAGGAGCAGAGACCAATCACCTCAATGCGGTGAATTATCTCCTTGGCTATTATGGCCAGGCAGATACACTGGTTGGAGCAGTAGGAGTTTTCGTGAACCCGGTTTTCACGGAATTATATAACGACTTGCTCGAAATGGGTTACGAGTCCCTTGAAAGTGCCTTCAAAACCGGTGCTTTGATAGAGGAAATGGATATAAAAGATATTCGTGAATTGCATGAGGTAGTCACAAACGAGAATATAATTATGGTTTTCGAAAACCTCGAAAGAGGATCAAGAAACCACCTGCGTGCCTTTAACCGCCAGCTAACAAGGCTGGGCGTGAGTTATGAGCCCCGGTATATTTCTTTGTCCGATTTTTACAGTATTGTAAATTCTCCAAACGAAAGAGGAAAGCAATACAGGATGAACGGAAGTTGTTTCCGGAATCAGTAGGCCGTTTGCCTTACAGGTTAAGGGAATACCATAGAAATTAGTTACATCAGCCAGACTGAAATTTTCAGTCTGGCTGATTTTTTTTAACTATCGGTTAAACCTTTCTTCAGTTGCGGCATCAAACCACACGAACGACAAAAATTAATTTCTTGAAATATTCATTTTAAAACCAATAGTTATGAAAACGAAAAATGTATTAATGGGACTTATGGTATTTGCTTCGGCAGCATTGATCTTCACAAGTTCATGTGCCAAAGAGGAGGAAGGCAGCATTTCGGCGTCGGATCTTTCCCTGGCTCAGGATGAGACTTATGTGGACGCATTGTATGAAGAGGTTGACAACCTGGTTTCGGATGAACTGGCCAGTCTCGATGTAAGCGCTTATTCAGCCGATGCCAAAAAATCTTTCAGTGATGATGTGTGTTATACCGTTACGGTTGATCATCCCGATTCTACCTTTTTTCCAAAAGTGGTCACCATGGATTTCGGGGATGGATGCGCTGTGGTTTTCAACGGAGACACGATTGTTAGGACAGGCCAGATTATTGTCACCGTTACCGACAGGTGGTTCGTTGAGGGATCGCAACACATTGTAACTTTCAACGATTTCTATATGAATGGTATTAAGATTGAAGGCACACGTACACGTACCAATCTGGGTGTTAACGAGCAGAATCACCTGGAATTGGGAATTGAGCTTGAAAACGGCAAAATAATTTTCAACGATACGGCATCAATGACCCGCCAGGCAAGTCACGTTCGAGAGATTATCCGCACTTTCAATCCTCAGAGCGACACGATCCTGGTTACAGGTTCAGCAAGCGGTGTTAATGTTCTGGGTCAGTCGTACACCCGCGAAATTTTGGAGCCTCTGGTTATGGTTCATTGTGCACAATACAGATGGCGTTGGGTAATTGCTGATGGAATGGTAGAACTCACGAACAGTGAAACAGGAAGCACCACGATCGATTATAACGGCAGCGGCTGTGACGGTGAAGTAATTGTAAGCAAAAACGGCTACAGACACAATTACGACTTCAAATTTAACAAACGTTTCAATAAAATAAGGAATTAGAGTAGCAGTGTAGTTTTCAGGTTTAGGGATTAAAAGCGGCTTCGGCCGCTTTTTTTTGTTTTGTTATAGTTCTATGCTGTTCCCCGTAGCGTTGTAAAAAACCTTCGTTCTGAAGATTTGCAGCAGTTGTGCGTATTTCTCGACTCCCGTGCAGTGGCAGACGCCAATTGATTTAGGGTTAAGTCCCTCGAGATATTTAATAATGGTGTCAAGCTGACCGGGTTTTGCGTCTTTGAGATGGAATCCCCCGAGAATCATATTTACAGGATGATTGAAAGCGCTTGTTGCAGCCTCCATAATGTTTGTGATGCCTCTGTGCGAGCAGCTGCTGATCACCGACAATTCGTTGTTCTGAACAATGGCCAGAAACAACTCGTCGTTGAATTCGTCGTTTATCAGCTTTCCGTGATCGTTGATGTTTAAGTTCTTGAAATGCGTGTCGAGCGGATTCTTTATGGGGATGCCCGGCATGATATAGATGCCTTCGTCAATTTGGGTAATCTGGCTTATATATTCGGTTCTGTTGTCCAGAAGTAAGGGTTTGAAGGGAGTTCCGATGAACCTCCGGTCGCCGTGGACTTTGTACGAGAAAGCCTCTTTTTTGATGTGAACCTTTGCAGTCTTGTTTAGTTCCAGAAAAGCATACAATCCCCCTGCATGATCATAATGACCGTGGCTGATGACCACTGCATCAACTTCCTGCAGGTCGATGCCCAGAACTTTTGCATTTGCAATGAAGTTTGTGCCCTGACCGGTGTCGAAGAGGATTCTCTTATGGGCTGTTTCGATATAAAATGACAGTCCATGCTCGGCAACAAGTCCCTGTTTATAAACAAGGTTTTCGATCAGGGTTACAATCTTCATTTCTTTGTTTTGATTTTAATAATTTCTCATTTTAGCTGCGATGATTTCGGCTGCTTTAATCAGGGGATATCCGGCCGGGGATGCGGTAAGGCAGGGATGCGTGCCAATCTGCGAACTAAGCAAAGAGTTCACGTTCATCCGGTTCTCAATAATCAGTCCAATAACATTGGTTAGCTCGCCGGCGCTTAGGCCTCCGATAACTTCTCCCCCGATAATAACTCCCGAATATTTGGCCGCGATCAGCTTAACCAGTTGTTTGTGAGCATCGGGAAGGTTTCCCGGGTGACGGTCAACGCCTTCGAAAACGCCCGACAGAATAGCGATTCCTTCTTCAATGGCGCGGTTTTCAGTTAATCCGGCGGTTCCAAATCCTGTATCGCCAATAGCGGTTGAATAGATGCCGATGGTTCCGCTAAATGTCTTAATAACATTGATATTAAAGAGATTAATACCTGCTACCCGGGCTTCAGCACAGGCAGTTGAGGCCAACATTGTAGGGACGCGACGGCGGGTAACGAAATCACGTTTTTGAGCACAGTCGCCCACAGCGAAAATATCAGTCACATGGGTTCGCATGTATTCATCAACGGCGATAAAACCGCTTTCATCAACGTAAATCCCCGATTTCAAAGCAAGCTCTGTACTGGGTTTGTATCCCATGGAAAGAATAACAGCGTCGGCATCAATTGTCTCCCCATTTTCGAGTTTCACCTTTGACACTTTGCCATCACCCATAATCTCCTTAACCCCGTTATTGGTAATAAGGGATACTCCGCGACCTACAATTATATCTGCAATGCGTGTAGACAGCTCCTCGTCAAAAGCCAGGCTTAAAATGGATGGGAGTTTTTCTACAAGAGTTACTTCATGTTCCCGTTTGGCCAACTCATCAGAGAACTCAACTCCGATAAACCCGGCTCCGATAACTACGATTTTCTTGCAGTCTTTCAGTTTGGAGTTCATAGAATCAAGATAGGTCTTGTCTTTAGGAATCACAAATACATTTTCAAGCTCTGCACCCTTAAGCCATTTTGGTTTTACGGGGGTTGAACCGGTGGCAATTACCAGTTTCTGGTAGCTTATTTCCTCGCCATTTTCAAGCTTTGCGGTTTTCTTTTCTATGTCAATAGAAACAACCAGACCTACAATAGACTCGATTCCTGCTTTTTCGAGCAGGTTATCTACGGGCATGATGTTTTGCTGACTGCTGTCGAGAGTTCCGAAAATGTATGGGATCCCGCAGGGAACCATCATTTCTTTTTGTTTTTTTACAAGGATGAAGGTTTTTTCCGGCCATGCGGACTTTCCGGTTAATGCGGCTACCATACCTGCCGCGCTGCCGCCAATTACTAGTACATCTGTTGTTTTCATTTTCAAATTTTTAAAAGTAAGTGTTTTTCTAATTCGTTATCGTAATGTGTTTTTTGTGTTTGTCGATTGCCTGGATTACAAATGGTGGAACGGCACAAGGGCGCCAGCTTTCCCTTGAGACAAATGCGAGTTCTGTTTCCGCCTCGTTAACAAGCTGTTCATCGCTGTTGTAAAGTTTGTAGGTGAACCATATTCTTGCACCTTTAATCGCCTTAATGGTAGTTCTGACCTTTACCAGTTCATCATAATGAATGGTTTTCCGAAATTTGAAACTCATTTGTGTAACCGGAAGCATATATCCGGCATCTTCAACCGAGCGATACGGTATGCCAATGCTTCGAAACAGCTCCCAACGTGCTGTCTCGTAGTATTTCGCGTAATTGGAGTGATGAACGGTCCCCATTTGATCTGTATCCGGATACATCACCCTGAAGGTGTATTCGTGTTCCAACATTTCTTTTGTTTGTTTACAAGGATTGAAGCTTTCCGTTTTTGTAATTCTCATAGGCTTCTTTAATCGTCATGTTATGAGCATTGACAAATATCTTCATGTTAAGCTGCTTGAGTGCTGTGGCCGCATTTTCGCCGGGACCGTTTCCCGTTATAAGCACGTCGGGTTTTATTTCGAAGATTTTCTGTGCCGTGGCAGTTCCGGCCCCATGAGCCTCATTTTTCACGGCGCTGTTATCGACAACCGAGACCTCCTGCGTCTCGTCGTTGTATACAATAAAGAATTCGGTTCTGCCAAAGCGGGGATCAATCATCGATTCCCAGGTTGTGCCGGCTGCTGTAAATGCTATTTTCATATCGTATTGTTTTTGTTTGTTATTATTTTTATTTGTTTCCAGATTTCCTCTACTTGTGCTTTGCGTGGCGATTGGATCTCAACAACCGTCTTCCCCTCAATCATTGCCGATGAGAAGGCAGAGTCGTAAGGAATATCGGCCAAATGATCAATTTGCTCTGCCAGCAGAAATTCTTTTATTTCCCTGGACTGTGCCTCATTGACATCCGATTTGTTGATTATACAGCCCGCCTTGATACGAAACCGTTTAATAACCTCGTAAACCCTTATCAAATCATGAAGTCCCGACATGGTAGGTTCCGTAACCAGCACGACGTAATTTGCGCCGGAGAGAGAGGACACTACCGGACAGCCTATTCCCGGCGAGCCATCAACAATGATGTATTCTTTGTTTCCGGCTTTGGCAAGGTCTTTTGCGTCTTTTTTGACTTTTGCCACCAGCTTTCCCGAATTCTCGGCTGCAATATCCAGACGGGCGTGAACCATTATACCCCCTGTCTTTATGGTTGAGGTATAAACCTTGCCCGATTTCCGCTCCTTCATGACAATTGCAAAGCTGGGGCAAACTTTTTCGCAATAGCCGCAGCCTTCGCAGTCAAGGGGGCTGATGGTGTATTGGTTTTCGATGAAAGGGATGGCATTGAACCGGCACACATCAGCGCATTTGCCGCAACGGATGCAGACGTCCTGATTCAGGACAGCCAACTCTCCACTGAAGAAGTCCAAAGACCCGGCAAAATCGGGCTTTAACAACAGGTGCATGTTTGCCGCGTCAACATCGCAGTCGGCAATTACCGCTTCCTCGCCGGCCAGCACAGAAAAGGCAGCAGCAATGGAGGTCTTTCCGGTTCCCCCTTTACCGGAGAGTATTACTATTTCGTTAATTCTTTCTGACGACATTCTGTATGGCTTTTATTATGTTGTCGAGGGAGGTTTGCATATCCTCAATTTTATCGTAAACCAGTTGGCCGTTTGAATAAAGTTCCGCAATCCGCCTGTCGTAGCGAATCTTTGCCAGAACAGGGATGCCGGCCTCCCGGCAATACATCTCAACATCGCTGTTCCCGATTCCGTAGCGGTTGATGACAACCCCTACAGGTTTATGGATCTCCTTCATTGTTTCAACGGCCAGCCTGAGGTCGTTCAGTCCAAAGGGGGTGGGCTCGGTTACAAGCACCACGAAATCGACATTCCTCGTGGATGCTACTACCGGACACGAAGTCCCCGGTGGGCAATCGAAAATCTGAAGGGGAATGTCGCCATGTGTTTTTTCTACCCGTTCGTGCGTTTGATGGATCAGCGGAACAGCCTGCTCTTCGCCGATGTTAAGGCGACTCTCGATAAAAGTGAGATTTCCGGAGGTAATGGTTTTTATCTCACCCATCTTATGCTTTTGCATGGGCAGAGCCCCTGCCGGGCAGAGTTCGGAGCATGCATAACAGCTGTGGCAAAGCTCTTTGAACACAAGTATAATCGATCCCAGTTGTATCACAGCATGATACTTGCAGGTTTTGCTGCAAATGCCGCAGAGGGTGCAGGCTTTTTCGTCCCACACGGGAATCATCTTGTACTGATCGGTAATGCTTTGCGTGGTTCCCCGCACAAACAGGAAGTCATCGGGTTCCTCCACGTCCAGATCGACCAGTAATGTTGGTTGAGTAAGGCTAAGATAAGCAGCGAGATTTGTGGATAGCAAGGTCTTCCCCGTTCCTCCTTTTCCGCTGGCGATGCCAATTTTCAGGGGAGGGTTGTTAATCATAGCGTAGCCGGGTCTTTTCGTTCGAAAGGGTTGGCTGGATCGCCTGCTGTAAAAAAGGCGTGTTCCAGCTGTCCAGGTTTTTGTGCGTCAGATAGTATTTCTGGGGGATTGGATGGGTTCCGAAAACCACCTTAAGCCCGTATTTCTCAGGAATGAATTTTGAGAAATGCTCCATGTACGGACATGGGGGATAACCTACCAAAAAGCCGGTGGCGAAATGAATGTGGGTAACCCCGTTTTTTTTCATTTCTTCGGGAGCATATTCAATATTGCCACCCGGACATCCGCCGCAGGTCGTGAATCCCACCAGCTCGGCATCCTTATCCTGATACATTTCAAAGGCTCCTTCGCGATTTTTGAGCGATTTGAGGCATTTCCCGCCTGCACAGGTATGGTACCGGTCGCAGATTATAATCCCGACTTTTATTTTTTCCATAACATTGAGTTTTAATTGAGAATCACAAAGCTTCCTTTTTCGGCAGCAATACGTTCAGAGATGACATCGCATTTTACCATAAAAAGAAAAATTATGCGGGGATCACTCTCATCAAGAAGACCTTCAAGGTTTCCCTGTCCTTTTGAAATGATAAGGTCGGCAGAATGATATATATTTAAGAAATCCTCGCTGCATTTTCCCAGTATAGTTGAGGGTGCATCGTATCCGTTTGTAATAATATCTGCAACCTTGTGCATTCCCACTTCTATAGCATCTTGAAAAGTAGCGTCGTTAATAATGGCTTTTTCCTTTACTGCATAAGTTACATCAGGGTGCATAATTGTTTCAATAAAGAGTTTGTCAAAAACAATTTCTCCTGCATTATCACCCAGAAACAATACTTTTTGAGCTTCACTTATGCGTCTTTTAAGGCTGGAGGACGAACCAATTGCAAAATCAGCAACAAGAGCTTTGCTGATCGTTTTTTCGAGATCAAATTGATGACTTGCGCCATAATCCATAATGTTCCCTGCTATTGCTAATCGAAGTGCCAGGTCAAACGGATTCTCAGATACTTGTATTCTTGGTTTCCATTCTTCGTAAAGACTCATGGCAATTTTGTTGCATTTTATCTTTTCTTCCAGATAGGGATCAGGGGTATTATTCAACTCACGGAGTTTATAATGCAATTCTCTCTGAATTTCGGGGGAAGTTTTTGTTTCGCTTTCGTTCAGCAAGCCATTGAAATACTCTGAAAACAATAGAGAGTTGTCAATAGATAAAGGTATTTTTTTTAATAGTATTTCGTAATTTTTTGCGAAACACTCCTTACAGCGGTAATCCATTTGGGTTAAAACATTAAAAAAAGGTTTAAATGCCGGGCGGCATAGATCGCCTCCCGGCACACATGTCATTCTCCTCCGCGGAAGCGGTTTTGCCGTCCCAATCCGCGACCCCGTCCCATTCCTCGTCCACGTCCGAATAGGCCCATGAAACCGCCTTTGCCTCTCCACATACCTTGACCTCTTCCGGGAAAATCTCCGGCAGTTGAGGAATTCTCAACATGGGTTTCAGGATCGGGTTGGCTTTTCAGACTTGCGCCGAAATTTGTACAGCGCCCCATTCTGCGACCTGTCATGGAACCTTGTCCCATGGGTCCTTTTTGATTTAATCCAGGCATTTTGACCTCCTTTTAAAAGATAAAACCTAAAGAATTTCAAATCCCCAATGGGCCTTCCCCATTGCGCAATGAGCCTAAACTTTAGTGATCACAGGCATTATTCCCGGTAACCAGCGATTTTTCAATCCAATCGGTAACCAGTTCGGTAGGGCTTTTTGGTTCGGCTCCAACGTTAACTTTGATGTTCTGTCCGGTGAACAGGTCGATAGCCCTCTGTCCCATTCCTCCGGCAATAACCTCGGTTACGCCGCGTTCTGCCAACCATCTGGGCAAAAGACCCGGTTCGTGGGGCGGGGGGGTAACTAATTTTTCTTCTGTAATGATATTGTTTTCAACATCAACAATGGCAAATTGCTGGCAATGGCCAAAGTGTGTGCATAGTCGCCCGTTTTCCAGGGGGATCGCAATTTTTGATTTCATGTTTACTTGTTTTTAAGTGAGTTTAATCCGCTTTTTAATCGTTTGCCCTGTCCCTGGCCTCCGCCGGCTTTGCGACGCAGACCCTGACCCGTGCCAAGGTTTTCTGTAATTTCCTTTGAGGAATCCTTCCGGCATTTCCCCAAATTCCGTCCGGTTCCCGACCCTTTGCCTTCCGGTCCTGTTCCATTCATTTGTGGCATAGCTTTATTATTTGTGATTTAACAATTCAATGATTTCGCCAATGTTCTTGTCCGAATCATTCAGAACGATCAACTGTATTTGTAAGCTGTCGAACAGCGATTTTACTTTTGATCCGAATTCCCCCGAGATTACCTTCTTTACCCCCCTGGATGCTACCAAATGAGCCGAAGCAGGTCCGGCACCATCAAGATTTTCCTTATTCGGATTTGGGATAAACTCGGTCGACTTACTTTCCGTGTCGAAAATCACAAAGTATGAGCAACGTCCAAAACGACTGTCTAACTGTGATTCAGGACTGTTACCTGCTGATGTGATTGCTACTTTCATAACCTTAGCATTTATTGATTCTGAAACCATTATGGTGTGGTGTCCCTTTACGATGCATGGCGCATTTGCAGTTAGGGCACTCTTCTGCTTTGCAGGGAATACCCGGAGTATGGGCCTTTTCCAAACCGCACTGCGGGCAAACGCATAAATCCTCTGCTCCGTTTTGCTGGCCGTTCCCTTGGTATTGCTCTATTTCGGGGGAATTGCACAAGCCGCAGCTCTTAACATCTTCCTCTTTAGCAGGGTGGTTGAACCAGCACCCGCAAGCGTTACAGGAATACCATTCACTGTCGAAATACACTTTCCCTCCCTCGAAAACGATGGCTTTCCCCTTTACAAAGGCCATGGCGATTTTGCGCCTTGCACTTTCGTAAATCCTTGTATAGGTCGGACGGGAGATTCCCATTTCCTTTGCGGCTTCCAGCTGGGTGTATAATTCAAAATCGCTTAACCGTACTGCTTCATATTCCTCATAATGCAGCACAACCGGGTTTTTCTCTTCCGGAAGCCCGATGGGCTGGAATCCCTTGAAATGTGGGGGATTCGTCATTCGTCGTATTAGTTTTTGTCTTGGCATGATATGAACATATGATCGAAACAAATGTAATGAACATTTGCTTAATAAAGGCAAATAGTATAAATTTGTTTTTGTAAAAATTGGTTTTGTTGACAAACCGGAGAGCAAGTGGAGCAATTATTTTACCTAAAACCCGGAAAAATGAACACAACTCTGCTAAAATGGCTATTGGTAATTTCCGCGTTGTTGTTTGCGGATTGGATAATTATGATAATCCTCGGATGTTTTTCGAGTGTTTGCAATGCGGGCGACAAATTCTACTGTTCGGTGTACTGCACCATAGGTATAGTCTTGTTAGCAGCTACAATGCTGTTAGCAGGCTTCCTGATATTCAGGAATTTGTTCCCGGGAAAAACAAAGAGAAACTAAATTTTTGCGGCGCTGAGGAAAAACACAGGGTAATCGACACCTGTGGGTCGTTTAACCACGAAGCAGGTTTCATATTCGCCGTGCTTGAAACCTTTTTGTTTTAGGGTTTCGATCAAGTTGTCGGGCTCAAAACCCAAGTGTACTTTAGCATCAGGGGTATGACTGTGAAAAGAGCCGTCTTCGGGGTAGAGGTCGGCAATGGCAAGAACGCCGCCCGGGTTTAGCAAGGAATGGAACTTGGAAAGAATCAGGTCGGTGTTCATGACGTGGTGCAGCACCATCTGGCAGTAAATGATATCGAATTTGCCCTCGTAGTCGTTGTGTTCCAGATCGAACCACAGAGGTTTAACATGGCTGGCGCTGAAAAATTCTTTTTTCTCCTCGCATACCTTAATCATTTCCCTTGAACTATCCATAAGAACGATTTCCGAAAATTTGTCTTTCAGCATAAAACTCAGAATTCCTGTTCCTGCTCCGTATTCAAGTGCCCGGAAAGAGGCGTCGGGAGTTATCTTTTTTTCGAGTAAAGCAGCTATGGCGGAAGACCGTTCGAGGTGCATTTTATCGTTGTCCCAAACCCGGGCGCGGGAATCGAATTCGCTCATTGTTGATGTATGCATTAAAAAAAGTTACTTTAGAAAATGTAAGTTGTTTAAACAAGCCATTCAGGTGGATTGTTTAGAAATTCTTGTTTTTGCGTCATTTATTAGTACTGGGGTTGATTTTACAGCAGCATCATCCTTTCCACATAAATATCCTGAAACCCCACATCGCCCTCGAGTCTCACATGCCTAGTCTTTGCAATAATCTCCCGGGTATCCCTGTTCTCTGCAAAAAGGAACATCTTAGCTCCAATCAGTGCCGTATTACCGATTTTGCGGATTTTTTCTTCCGGGAGTTCCACCATTCCGGTGGCAGTAAGGTTTTCGAGGGTGATAAAACTTCCGAAACCTCCGGCAATATATAATTCCGTCAAATCAGAAGAACTTATGCTCAGGTTTTTCAGGAGGATCGCAAGTCCTGCTGCAATGGCCGCTTTTGCCAGCAGAAACTCGTTGATGTCTTTTTGGGATAGTTTAACATCCCCCGAAATTATAACATTTTCTTCTCCCGAATTTATTTCCCCGAACATTCCGATCAAATCGAGCTTTCTTAGTATTGCAACAGCGTCGATAAGGGCGCTGCCGCATATCCCTTTCGGGGGAGTATTCCCGATCACATGAGCTCTGAAGTTTCCTTCATCCAGGGTAAGCGAGGAAATGGCTCCTGCCTGCGCTCTCATGCCCATGGAAATATTCGATCCTTCGAAGGCAGGTCCTGCTGCGGTTGAGGCGCATACGATTTGGTTTTTGTTGCCCACCGCAATTTCCCCGTTGGTGCCCAGGTCGATGAGTGCTGTGAAGCTTTCTTTTTTATGCATGCCTGTTGCAACGATTCCCGCAAGAATGTCGCTGCCCACAAAACTTGCTATCGAAGGGTAAAAGTGTATGGGTTCTTTAACCTGCACCTTCCATCCCAACTCTTTGGGGTCAAAGGTTTTCGAACCCGGATCAGACACATGGAAAGGGTAGGAGGCTAAAGAGGAAACGTCGCTATTGCTGAAGATTAGTTGCATAGCAGTATTCCCAACCAGCACAACGCTCTCAATCCCTGTCGGGTGGTTTGCCAGAAGCCGGTCGATAAGTGTTCCCAGGGAGGAGCGGATTATACGGGTCATTTCGGCTGCGTTCCCGTCTATGCATGCCTGTATCCGTGAAATCAGGTCGGACCCAAACCTGATCTGCGGATTCAGCATGGTTTCAACGGCCAGAACTTTGGCGTTGGATAAGTCAACCAGCTGGGCCACCACAGTGGTCGTTCCCAGGTCGATGGCAATTCCAAGGCCTGATGCGGGTATAAATTCAAAATCGCTTTCGTCTGCCAGGATCAGATGATTAAACTGCTCGATTTCAAGACTTATGTCGCCGGTGCATTTGCTCAAACACGCGAGACGCCAGTCGCCGGAAAGCCCCAGCCGGGTTGTTTTTTGCTGATGGGCTTCAGACATGTGTATTTCCCCGTCCAGAAGCCTGACTTTGCATTTCCCGCAGGTCCCTTTTCCTCCGCAGGGGAACTCGATTCCGAATTCGTGAAGGACGTCGATCAGGGGAGTCTGGTCGTTTACCCGGATTTCTTTTCCCAGGGGATGGAGGCGTATGCTGTGTTTTCGCATTTTGTTCAATCCAAGCTAAATCCCTCTGATTCTCCTGTACACGCAGTTCTCACTGAAGCAAAGGCTGCACTGGTATTCCCGATATTCAACATCCCGGCCGATGCCGATGACCCCGCTGATGGATTTTACCGGCTGCATCAGTGCTGATTGGGTGAGGCTTACACCGCATGGGGATTCGCCAAAGAGGGAAAACAGTTTGTGCTGCTCGTCCACACTCCATTGGCAATAGCCGGGACTGTAGCGGTTGGTAGTTTTCTCCCCCGCACCACCGACCTCGTTTCTCAGGAGCGACTGCATTTTATCGCCTGCAGCCTCAGCGATAGCGCTTCCCAGGATATCATAAACGTAGCCCAGCACAGGATCCTCACCCTTTAACAGGCTTACGGATTTGTCACTGATGGTTTTTCCGGCAGTGCACACAAAAAAAGCGAAGCGGGTAGAACCGTCAAGCTCGCTGCATACGGCATTGCCAATTTCGAATTCTTCTCCTCCAGCGCACAGAACCTTCCTTGCCTTATCAATCCTCGCGTCGTCGACGAGCAGGTATGATGCGCGGATGTCGCTGAGAGCATTGGCCTCCCTCAGGGCGGTCTCCATATATTCGTCAAAAGGAGGAGGCAATTGTCCATTTTCATAACCCATCACCCCGGCCATCAATTTATAATCGATCACCAGCTCTTTAAAGCCAAACGCAAACTCTTTAACCATCAGTCGCAGTATGTTTCAAATTTCCTTGTGTAATCAACTTTCCCGAGGGGACTTCCTATGCCAACCAGTTCTGTTCCCCCGGTAAACCAGTCCATTTCTTCAAATGTGTAATCAGCAAAGCTACCCTGAACTATTAATTTTTTATTTCCTTCCGCATTTACAAATCCCTTGAAACGAATGAACTCATCTTTAATCGATTCAATGAACCTTCCAAGGTTTTCCCTGCTGATCAACCGGTTGGATTTTATTACCACCGACTGCAAATCGGGTCTTTCGCTGTTTTTGTTGTAGTTTGCAGGAAAGAACCTCATAGGCATCTTTTTCTCTTCGAAATCGATCTTTGCAAAGTTAGTGCATTGAACATTGGCAAAGGGATTGATTTTCTTAACAGCGAGTAAAACAGAACTCATCTCCTCTCCAGCCAGTTCGGATTTGTTTATCACCACGGTATCGGCAATCCTTAGCTGATGCTCTAGTCTGGAGCGGATGGGAATAATCCTGTTGAAGTTTTTGGCATCGACGATTGCCCAGGAATACCCCAGGTAAACTTTTCCTTTTAGCACGGGGGATTGGAAAATCTGGCCAATACTTATCGGGTCAGACATTCCGGAGGCTTCCATAATTATTTCATCGGGAGGGTTATCCTGGATAAATGCTGCAAGGGAGTCGATAAAACTTCCCAGCAGGCACACGCAAAAGACCGATCCGTTGTTGATTTCGAGCATGCGATAGGTACCGTTGTGATGACGCACAACCGCCCCGTCGATTCCCGAAGAGGAGAATTCGTTTTGGATCACCGCGATTTTCCTCCCCCGGGAAAAGGTGTCAAGGTAATGCATCAGGAAAGTTGTCTTCCCGCTTCCCAGGAAACCGTTAATCAGGTGTAAAGGAATTGATGCCATCGGATCACAGGGATTTTACCACATGATGGATTTTGCAGATATGATCGGGGGTGGTGCCGCAACAGCCGCCGATAATATTGGCACCGGCGTCGATGATCTCCTTAACCCGTGAGGCCATATCGGCCGGGGTTTCCGGGAATGTTGTTTCACCGTCGCAGTATTGAGGCATTCCGGCGTTGGCGTGAATCAGTAACGGGATGCCTGGGTTTACCCGGCGGATTTCTTTCACGATGCCAATCATGTCGGCAATACCGTTTCCGCAGTTTGCACCGATCACTGATGCGCCCGCCCCAATGAGTGTTTCGGTCATTTCGGTAGGGGAGATGCCCATCATGCTGCGGTACTGGCCATCAACGGTCTTGTCGAAGGTCATTGTGCAAAACACCTCGCAGGCAGTGTTTTCGGAAGCCGCTTTTACAGCAATCCGGGCTTCCTCGAGATCGGTCATGGTCTCGATCACGATAGCATCTGCGCCTCCTGCCTCGAGTGCCATCGACTGTTGTTTGAAGGCATCGTACAGCTCGTCTTCCGTCACTTCTTCCATTATCAGCAATTTCCCGGTGGGCCCAACGGATCCCAGCACAAAACGGTCGGCTCCGGCGGCTTTGCGGCTGATCTCGGCAGCGCTTTTGTTCAGCTCAAAAACTTTATCCTCAAGTCCATAGTTTGCAAGCTTGAACCGGCTTCCCCCGAAACTGTTGGTTTCGATCATGTCGGCACCGGCATCGATATAGCTCTGTGCGATTTCGAAAACCGCATCGGGATGCTCCAGGTTCCACATTTCCGGGCATTCCCCGGCCTTGAGGCCTTTTTTGTGTAGGAAGGTGCCCCAGGCTCCGTCGGAGACCAGCACACGGCCTTTTTTCAGTTCATCAAGGATTTTGCTCATGGATATTGTTTGTTAATTTCTATGTTCAATCTTCGGGTGGCTTCGACAAGCTCAGCCACCGGGCACCGTCGTTTCTCCGTCACCCCGTCACTCCGTCACCTCGTCACTCCGTCACTCCGTCACCTCGTCACTCCGTCACCTCGTCACTCCGTCACCTCGTCACCCCGTCACGTCCTCACCCGTCACCTCGTCACCCCGTCACCCCGTCACGTCCTCACCCGTCACCCCGTCACCTCGTCACCTCGTCACGTCCTCACCCGTCACCCCACCTCCTTAATCCACTCCTTAACCACCTCCAGCGACGGAACAACTACCTCCGACTTGAGCTTGTAATTCACCATAATTACCGCGGGTCCTTTTTTTACCCCGAAGGCGGTCATCTGTTCTTTGTCGGTGATCACCGAAACGCTGGTTGATTTGCCCAGTTCGGCAATGGCACGTTTCAC
>CAMAZH010000090.1 GCA_945863035.1 Chitinophaga pinensis
ATCACCAAAAAAAGCGAAGGGGCTGAAACCTGGGGCGGAGTTGCTTTTCCACTTGGAGGGACCATTAATTTTACCCCTACCGAGCAGGTTTTTACTGTAGACGTTTTCAGTTACACTGCGGGTATTGCAACCTTCAAGGTTGAGCAAGGCGCTCAGGGTGCTATTGAAATAAAAGCGAATTATACCAATCCAGGGTATTGGGAAACACTGACCTATACTTTCGTAGACAGAAATCCTGATTACAAGCAAATTGTTATTTTTATGGGTTTTGATTCTAAGGCTACCGACGAATGGTATTACGACAATGTTAAAGGACCGGGTTTTACCGCCGGCGGACCTGTTGACGTGACTTTCAACGTGACAGATCTTGGCGGTACTGTTACTTCTGTTGAGGTTGCCCTGTCCGATGCTCCTGCTACCAAAATTGCTCTTACAGGTGAAGCTGGTGAAGGTGCTGTTTGGACAACCGCTTTTACAGGATTGACGGGTGGAACAATTTTAATTCCCTCTACATTATCCTATACAATTTATGTTAATGGAGATGCTGTTACAGAATTAACAGATTTGCCAATGAATATTATGGCTGGCTCTGCTCCGGTTACAATTGCCAAAAATTATGGCTCTGCACCTTCCGGAACCAGTGTTCTGAACAACGGTTCCTTCGATGGTATCGATGGACCCTTGGTTGGAAGAACCGGCACTGAGTGGGGTATGTGGTCAGGAAACGGCGGAACTGCTGAAGTAGCAGGCGGCGTTGTTACCGTTACTCCGGTTCAGGCTGGCGACAATTGGAATATGCAGATTGAGCAGCTAGGCTTCCCGCTTTCGAACGGAACAACCTATACTGTTACCTTCGACGCATGGGCCGCAACCGAAAGAGTTATTGCCCTTACCATCGAAGATCCAAATAATGGTTATGCACTGTTAGGAACATCAGCCGATGCCGCTAGTCTTACAGGACGTTCGAAATGGGAGTTTATCGTTTCAACAACCAGAACTACCTACACCGTGACTATTGCAATTGATGGTATGAAGGATAATACCCAAACCAAATTCGCATTCCTTCTTGCACAGACGGCAGATTTGGTTTACCTTGATGATGTTACTCTTATTGCAGTAGAACCTGGCGTAGCCGTTGAAAACAGTAAAGTAAATTCTGTAAAGCTTTACCCAAATCCTGCTGTAAACGATCTTTTCCTTTCATCTTCAGCTTCGTATAACAATGCAGTTGTATACAATATGCTGGGTGCCAAGGTAAAAGAATTTTCGAAAGTATCAGGAAGCATCAATGTTAGCGACTTGAAAACAGGTGTTTATATGATCCGCCTGACTTCTGTTGACGGTGAGTCCTTTACCTCTAAATTTATGAAAAAGTAAAAACCCGATTTTTAACCTGTTCCCAAAACAGTTTATCCCTCTTGATTTGTCTGGAGGGATAAATGGGCTTTTCAGCCAGAGTTTTGTTGAAAACAGTTTTTGAGACGTCTTGGTTATTTTCGGTTTTAACTTGTTATAAAGGGAGTTGTCTGAAATAAATTGGTCCTTGGAATTTCGATGATGCGATTTAGTTTTTTTTGGAAAGATGATTTTTCTAATTAAAATTATATCTTCGGGTTTTGAGGGGATTTCAGACAACTCCTTTTTTTGTGTTTTATGCTTAACTACTTAACGCAGCAACTACTATGATCTATAAGAAATTACTTGTTACTTTTTCCGTAATTTTTTTGATGACATCCTTTTTTCAAAAAACATATGGCCAGTGCTACGAGCTTGTATGGTCAGAAGAATTCGATTATACCGGCTACCCTGATCCCGACATCTGGAATATGGAGGTTGGAAACAATAATGGCTGGGGCAACAGCGAAAAGCAATATTATACCAAAAACGATAAAGATAATTGTTGGGTTGATAGTGGTCGCATGACCATAACGGCAGTTAAGGAGCCTTTGAACGGGTTTGAATATACTTCGGCCCGGCTCACCACAAAAGATAAGGCGGAATTTAAGTACGGCAAAATTGAAGCCCGGCTCCGACTCCCCTATGGTCAGGGTATCTGGCCAGCTTTCTGGATGCTTGGTGAAAATATTTCAGAGGTCGGTTGGCCGGCTTGCGGCGAAATTGACATAATGGAAATGGTTGGGGGAGTCGATCCTCGCGACCGCACAACGCACGGTACCGCTCATTGGTCAAATGCCTCCAACAATCGCGCAAGCTACGGTGGAAGTAAAGCCTTGCCTTCCGGCAAATTTGCGGATGATTTCCATTTATTTTCCATTGAGTGGACTTCACAGTCAATTCGATGGTTTCTCGACGGGGTACAGTTTTGGATTATTAACACTGTCCCTGACGATTTAAACGAGTTCCGCAACGATCATTTCATTATTCTCAACCTTGCCGTAGGAGGTGTGTGGCCAGGGTATCCTGATGCCACAACCGTTTTCCCCCAAAAGTTTGAAATAGACTATGTTAGGGTTTACCAACAGGCCTCCGACCTTAGTATTGAAGGCAAAGATTCCCTGGTAGCTAAAGAAAAAGGGGTAAGCTATAGTCTTCCTGCCGCAGAAGGGCGGGAATTCCTTTGGTCGGTGCCTGAAGGTGCGAGTTTGATTACCCGCGCGGATTCCAACGCTGTGGTAGTCGATTGGGGTTGCTCCCCTGGAGAAGTGGCTTGTAGTATTACAACTGCCTGCTCAACCTCTATCGTTAAAAAAAAGAATGTAAGCCTTGCGGGTCTTGCCATTGAAGGCCCTGTTTTTCATGACAAAGTAGCTGGCAATCTTTTTTTTTCAGTTCCGGTAATGAGTGAAACGGATTATCTGTGGACCCTGCCTGCAGATGCATCTTTCGTTACCGGTGAAACCAGCAATGCAGCCGAGGTTAGCTGGGGTGAAGAGCCGGGTATGATTTCTCTGCAACTCACAAATACTTGTGGAACAACAAATCTAAGCAAAAATCTTTTTTCTTACGGTCAGTATCCATATCCCAATCCGGAAGAACCATTTGTGATTCCCGGCACCCTGAATTCCACCGACTATGATTTTGGTGGAGAGGGCGTTGCCTACCACGATAGCGGCATGGGCAACCAGGGAACAGGCGATCGAAGAGATGAAGGTGTGGATACTCAAAATCAAGCCCTCTTTCCCAATGTGGGCTGGATAGTTTCAGGGGAATGGCTTGAGTATTCTATTAAAGTACCTGAAGCGGGTTATTATAGGATTGAGATGAAGGTCGCCACGCAGAACACAACCAATATTGGCCCTTTGAAGGTCCTTGTTAACGGCGAATCCAGAATCGCTGATATTACAGTTCCTCCCACAGGTGCATGGACCACGTTTGTTACGGTTTCACAGAGGCTCTTATATCTTAACACCACCGACACCCTGCTTCGAATCGAGGTTGGAAAGGGGGGCTTTAACCTGGGCCCAATTAAGTTTGTTGTTGATAACTCCGTGTCCGTTTTGGATCTGGAATCAGGATCCGGACAGTTGAGGGTTTTTCCAAACCCGGTAAAGGATATCCTGAATATTAAATTTCATATGTCAAAGCCCGGGGATGTTGATGTCAAAATCTGCGATCTCTCAGGGAAGCAGTTGATCCATTCCGTATCGAAGGGAATAGGTTCCGGTGACCAAAGAATTGCCCTTTCGGATGAGCTTAAAACACTGAAGGCCGGAATTTACCTCATTGAAATAACAACTAACGATCAAACATATTTCTCGAAATTCCTCAAAGACTAACACTTACTTTTTAAACTACTGATAATGAAGAGCAATAAACTGTATTCAGTGATCATTTCGCTGATAGTGGCATTGGGCGGATTTCTCCTTGGATTCGACAGTGCTGTTATATCGGGAGCAACTCCCTTTTACAAAGTTTCTTTTGGATTGGATACCGGATCGTGGCTAATTGGATTCTCGGTGGGATCCATCATTCTGGGAGCTATTTTTGGGAATATCATTGCCGGTTCTTTGGCCGACCGGTTTGGCAGGAAGAAAATACTCATCTTTACAGCCGTTCTTTTTGCTTATTGCGCCGGGGGAACTGCATTGTCGCATAATGTAATTTTCTTTATTTCTGCCCGGATTATCGGTGGAATCGGGGTCGGTATGGCTATTCTTATTGCTCCCATGTATATTGCCGAAATCGCGCCCCGCAAACTTCGGGGAACACTGGTTACCTTCAACCAGCTAAACATCGTTCTCGGAATATCCATAGCCTATTTCTCCAACTATTTTCTTCAGCAGGGCATAGCAGATCCTGATATGAAATGGAGATGGATGCTTGGCGTTGGACTTATCCCTGCCATGCTGTATTTCATATTCCTCTTCTTCGTTCCCAGAAGTCCGCGTTGGCTGATGCAAAAAGGTCTGGACAAGGAAGCCATGAGCGTTCTTGAAAAAGTTAACGGGAAAGACCAGGCAGCAATCGAGTTTAAAGAGATTCGTGCCAGCCTGAACAAGGATATAAATTCCGAGAAATCAAGCTTTAAAGAAGTCTTCTCCAAAAGAATGAAGACCGTGCTTATAATTGGTCTTGGAATAGCTTTTTTCCAGCAAATCACAGGCATAAACGCTATTTTTTATTATGCCCCAATGATTTTCGAGATGGCCGGAGGAGGCAAAGACGCAGCTTTTATGCAGGCAATTATCATCGGATTGACAAACGTTGCAATGACTATTGTAGCGATGTTCCTGATCGACCGTCTGGGTAGAAAGCCACTCCTGATTATTGGCTCCATCGGGATTACCATTTCACTTTTTATAACAGGCTTTTCATTCGGCAATGCAAAATACTCCATCAACGAAGCCAGTCTGGAAAATGTTAAAACTGAAATTGAATCCGGAATTCATCCGCAGAACGCATTACCCGTATTGGCGGAGCTTGTTAAGCTGAAAGATAAGGTTTACACTACCGAGGTTGCGTTTTTTGATGAGGTAAAAGCCGGAATCGGCCAGGAGAACTACAACCTCTACAAAGAACTCATTTTGAAACACAGCATAAATATTCGCTCGATCTGGGTACTCATCGGCCTCATTATGTACGTGGCATCGTTTGCGATATCCCTCGGTCCGGTTATGTGGGCCTTGCTTTCCGAAATCTTTCCAAATAAACTCCGCGGATTGGCAATTTCCATTGTGGGTTTCTGGAATTCCATTGTAAGTTTCTCTGTTGCCTCAGTATTTCCAATGGAATTGGAATTTCTGGGATCGGCAACGACTTTTTATATCTTCGCAGGATTTGGGTTTTTAACCCTGCTTTTTGTATTACGATATGTCCCCGAAACAAAGGGAAAATCCCTCGAAGAAATAGAATCAATACTCGTAAATAAATAATTTTGGAAATAACAAATATCGGTCATGAAACAAACTGCAATAATTTTTATAACAATGCTCACACTGGTAATGAGTGGGTGCAATTCCGGCCCTAAACAAGACTCCGCTGTGGGTCCGGCAAAAGTAGAACTGAAAAACATCGATGGGAAAAATCGTTTGTACGTTAATGGTGTGGAATTTTTTGTTAACGGGGGAGGTTGTGAATTCGGGAACATTGAAGCCCTTGCACAACACGGTGCCAATGCTATGCGCACATGGCGTGTTGATAATGGACAGCGGAGTGGTCTCGAAGTTCTTGATGAAGCACAAAAACACGGCATAATGGTTATGATGGGTATTGAAGTGGCTCGTGAGCGTCACGGCTTCGATTACAACGACACCCTCCAGGTTGCCAAGCAGCTCGAATCCATTCGGAAAGACGTTGTGGCCCTTAAAGATCATCCTGCTTTGCTTGGATGGGGTATCGGAAACGAACTGAACCTTCGCGCAACCAACAACAAGGTTTGGGATGCCGTTCAGGAAATTGCCGCCATGATTCACGAACTCGACCCGAACCACCCTACCACCACAATGCTTGCCGGCATAGGTAAGAATGAAGTCGATTATATTGCTGCAAACTGTCCGGATATCGATTTCCTTTCAGTTCAAATGTATGGCGATATTGTTAATCTTCCTGCACGTTTAAGTGATGCAGGTTATTCTGGTCCGTATATCGTAACTGAGTGGGGTGCTACCGGACATTGGGAAGTCGGTTTGACCGAATGGAACGCTCCGATTGAACAAACCTCTACCGAAAAAGCTATTGCAATTGCCGAGCGATATGAGAAGGCAATCCTGGCTGATGCCAATAATTGCATGGGATCATTCGTCTTTTTGTGGGGACAGAAACAGGAAAGAACCCCAACCTGGTACGGCCTTTTCACCGAAAATGGTGAGGAAACCGAAGCCATCGACCAGATGCATAAATTCTGGACAGGAAGCTGGCCTGAAAATCGCTGCCCGTCAATAATAACTGCTACTCTGAACGGCAAAACCCGTTTTGATAACATCAAACTTAAAGCCGGTAACGAATATGTTTCAACTATACAAGCGGTCGACTCTGACAACGACACGCTTTCGGTGCGCACTGAAGTCCTGCATGAAAGTACTGATCTAAAAGATGGCGGGGATTTTGAAACCCGTCCCGAAGCCCTGAACGAACTGGTAAAACAAGCCAGTCCTGAGAAGGTGGTTTTCAATGCTCCCGCAAATCCCGGAAATTACCGTCTCTTTGTATATATTCTCGATGGCAAGAACCATGCGGCCACGGTTAATTTTCCCTTCAAGGTTGAATAGCTAAGCCGGGCAGAATAAATTTTTTGGAATACACGGTTGGCAAATTTTAATATTTGATTCAGAAGCATGAAAAAGTCAAACTTGTATATCGGAAACGGTCCGCTGAATATTTCCAGTGGAGAGCCATCATCTGAAATGGTCGGCATCGGGAACGAGGATTTCTATTGCATAAGGAATTTCGACCGTATGCCTCCTTTTCTCATGAGCATTGTCAGCAATTCCGACCATTGGATGTACATTTCCAGTAATGGCGGACTTACAGCGGGTCGGATAAATCCCGAAAATGCTCTGTTTCCCTATTACACCGATGATAAAATTCATGATTCCTCTGAAAATACCGGTAGCAAAACAGTTCTGATCTGCTCAACCAATGAACGGCAGTATCTGTGGGAGCCATTTTCTGCGCGATATTCTTCAATTTACAAGACTTCGGGAAACCTTTATAAAAATGTTCCCGGAAACAAGCTTGTTTTTGAGGAGTGCAACCACGATCTTAATCTTGTCTTCCGTTATTCCTGGATGAATTCCGACAAGTATGGATGGGTCAGAAAAGCTGAAATTATTAATAATTCAAAAGATAAGATCGGGATTGAAATCCTCGATGGGATACAGAACATTCTCCCATTCGGTATCCAACGGCAAACCCAGGCCCAGTTCTCCACGCTGATGGATGCCTACAAGAAAAACGAGTTGGTGAAGGATTCGAATCTGGGACTGTTCCGGATGTCGTCCATCCCGGTCGACAGGGCTGAACCGAGCGAGGCTCTTCGTGTCACCACGGTTTGGACAAATGGGATCAAATCCCCGAAAATCCTGCTTAGCACAGCACAGCTCGATTCTTTCCGGAAAGGCATGGCGGTGAAGGAAGAGAATGGTACCCGCGGCACCCGTGGGGCCTTTTTAATTAACGCCTCACTGAGCCTTTCTGCCGGTAAAAATCATGAATGGATTATGGTTGCTGAGACACGACAAGATTCTTCTGATGTTCAGCGTTTGATATTGAACCTTAAAGAGCCGCTGAAATTGCACCGTGAAGTCCTTGAGGATGTGGAGTTGGGAACCGAAAACCTTCGAAGCATCGTTTGCAGCAGCGATGGCATTCAGGAATGCGCCGATAAGCTTGTTTCAGGCCGGCATTTTTCTAACGTGCTTTTCAACGTTATGAGGGGAGGCTTGTTCAGTGATGCCTACCGCATCAGCAAAGCCGATTTCATGCTGCACCTGCAGCAATATAACAGGACTCTGGCCGGCCAATATGCCCCTCTGCTGGAAGGTTTTGAAGAGTATTTCGAGTATCCCGCTTTGCTCCAAAAAGCGGAGGATGCTTCCGACCCCGAATTTTACCGTCTGGTGTTCGAATATCTTCCCATCTCCTTCAGCAGGCGCCACGGCGATCCCAGCCGCCCCTGGAATATTTTTTCAATAAACATCAAGAACGAGGACGGCAGCAGTTCCCTCTCGTATCAGGGAAACTGGAGGGACATTTTCCAGAACTGGGAAGCCCTGGCCATGTCGTACCCGCTCTTTACCCGCGCTATGATCAGCAAGTTTCTCAACGCTTCCACGGCCGATGGTTATAATCCCTACCGGGTGAGCCGCGAAGGCTTTGACTGGGAGATTCACGACCCTTCCGACCCATGGTCGAATATCGGGTATTGGGGCGATCACCAAATCATCTACCTTTTAAAACTCCTTGAATTATCCGAGAAGTTTTTCCCGGGGGAGTTGGACGTCTGGTTTACCAAAGAGGTTTTCGTGTATGCCAACGTTCCTTATCGCATAAAACCCTTTCTGGAAATCGTAAAAAATCCTCAGGACAGCATAGTTTTTGATGAAGAGCTGAATGCAAAACTTCTCCGGAATGCCGCTTCCACAGGGGCTGATGGGAAATTGACAACAACTGCGGATGGCCGGATTTATACGGTCAACCTGGCCGAAAAAATCCTTGTAAGCGTGCTGGCTAAGCTAAGCAACTTCATCCCCGATGCCGGAATTTGGATGAACACCCAACGACCCGATTGGAACGACGCCAACAACGCGCTTACGGGCTATGGCGTTTCGATGATTACATTGTATCATTTGCGAAGGCATCTTGACTTCCTGACAAGACTGATCAAGGCCAGTCAAACCCCCGAGTACAATATTTCCGTCGAGCTAAAAGCGTTTTTCGATGCCGTAAGCAAATGCTTTGCCGATAATAAACAACATCTGGGAATGGGGTTCGATGAGTTTCAGCGAAAAGATATATGCTTTGGTTTAGGGGAAGCTGGTAGTGAATACAGAGAAAAAATATATAAAGGTTTCGGGGGAACAAAAAGTGCGCTCCTAAAATCGGAAATGCTTGAGTTTTTTGACACTTCCCTCTTGTTTTTAAACGACACCATTCGTACCAACCAACGCAGGGATGGTTTGTTCCATTCCTATAACCTGATCAGCTTTAATGGAGACAAAATTGCTGTACGTAATCTCTATGAAATGCTTGAGGGTCAGGTTTCGGTCCTCGGTTCGGGATACCTTTCACCAGAGGAGTCCCTTACATTGCTTGATTCTCTCAGAAAAAGTGCCATGTACCGGGAAGACCAGAACAGCTATACCCTGTACCCGGACCGGGAGTTGCCTCTATTTCCCGACAAGAACATTATTGCTGAAAACGAACTTAAGAAATCAAGACTCCTTCAAAAACTTTTGGCGGAGAACAACAAGGAAATTGTTCTGCGCGATGATGCCGGACTGGTTCATTTCAACAGCGCTTTTAATAACGCCTCGGCGTTGCAATCAGCTCTGATGAGTCTTAGCAAGGGTAAAGCCATTAGCGAAGCGGAAAAAGACGAGGTGCTGGGGATCTATGAAAAAGTTTTTGATCATCAGTCGTTTACAGGACGATCAGGAACTTTCTTCAAATACGAGGGATTGGGCTGTATCTACTGGCATATGGTATCCAAGTTGCTGCTTTGTACAGGGGAAATTATGCAAAAGTCGGTGGCCGAAAGCAAATCCCCCGAGATAATAAAACAATTAGCCCAACATTACCGTGAAATACAGGATGGAATAGGGCTGCACAAGAGCCCGGAGAACTACGGGGCCTTTACAACCGACCCATACTCGCACACGCCATCGATGCTTGGAGCGCAGCAACCGGGTATGACGGGACAGGTGAAAGAGGATATTCTATGTCGCTGGATCGAATTGGGAATAAGCATCGATAAGGGACAGATTTGCATTCAGCCCTCACTGCTAAGGAAGCAGGAGTTTATCCATCCCCGGAATAGCAGTAAAGACATGATGCGCAGCCCCTTTTTAAAGTTCAGTTTCTGCGGTGTTCCCTTTGAATACATGATGGACAATCATGAAGGTATCTGTGTGCATTACAACTGGGGCGAAGTGATGCGCTGCGGAGGACTTATCATTGATAAGGAAACCAGTAAAGCCATCGCTGGCCGGTCCGACAGGATTATAAAGGTTCAGGTTAAAATCGCGGAAAAGCGTTTGATTTAGGGGTGCCGAAACTCAAAAATCCCTATTTCAAAACCCCGAGTTCTTTTCCCACTTTGGTAAATGCTGCAATGGCTTTGTCGAGGTGTTCTCGTTTGTGAGCCGCTGAAAGCTGAACCCTGATGCGGGCCTGTCCTTTTGCCACCACCGGGAAATAAAAGCCGATCACGTAAATACCTTCTTTCAGCAAGCTGGCTGCGAAATCCTGCGAGAGTTTCGCATCATAAAGCATCACCGCACAAATAGCTGATTTGGTAGGTTTTATATCAAATCCGGCCTCGATCATTTTGGACACAAAATATTCGGTGTTTTCATGAAGGCGGTTTTGCAACTCAGCAGTTTTGCTCATCATGTCAAACATCCGTATGCCTGCATTGGTTACTGAAGGAGGGATGGAATTCGAGAACAGGTAAGGTCTGGAGCGTTGACGCAGCAATTCGATAATTTCTTTCCTGCCGGTGGTGAATCCGCCGATGGCTCCCCCGAATGCCTTACCCAGCGTGCCGGTGATGATGTCCACCTGACCGCGGATATTGTAAAGCTCGGTAACACCTCTTCCGGTATCTCCAACCACGCCGGCTGAATGGCACTCGTCGACCATAACCATTGCATCATATTTTTCGGCCAGTTTAACGATTTTGTCCACAGGGGCAACGTGTCCGTCCATGGAGAAAACCCCGTCGGTAACGATCAGTCGGAAACGTTGGGACTGTGCCAGTTTCAGCTGCTCTTCCAGGTCTTCCATGTTGGCGGTTTTATAGCGGTACCTTTGTGCCTTGCAAAGTCGTACACCATCGATAATGGAGGCATGGTTCAATTCATCCGAGATAATGGCGTCGTTCTCGCCCAGCAAAGGCTCAAAAACTCCGCCGTTAGCGTCGAAGCAGGCGGCATAAAGAATTGTGTCATCCGTACCGAAGTATTCTGCAATCTTTTTCTCGAGGGATTTGTGAAGATCCTGTGTTCCGCAGATAAAACGTACCGACGACATCCCATATCCGTGAGAATCCAAAGCCTCCTTGGCTGCGGAAACCAATTCGGGGTGATTCGATAGTCCGAGGTAATTGTTGGCGCAGAAGTTCAGCACTTTCTGACCTGTATTCAGCGTTATCTCAGCGTCCTGCGCAGAGGCGATGATGCGTTCCGACTTGTATAAACCGGCTTCTTTTATCTCGTGCAGTTCTTTTTGCAGGTGTTCTTTGAATTTTCCGTACATAGGTTTAATTTGAAAATGAGACAATTTGAAAATGAGACAATTTGATAATTGAAATGAGTTAATTCACTATTTTCACCCCGTTACCCCGTAACTCTGCAACCCCGCAACCCTGAAACCCCTTCGACAAGCTCAGGGCAGCGCCTGCAACCCTTCAACTCTGAAACGGCCGAAGGCCCTTCAACTCTGAAACGGCCGAAGGCCCTGCAACCCCGCAACCCCGCAACCCTGAAACCCCGCAACCCTGAACCCCCTTCGACAAGCTCAGTGCAGCGCCTGCAACCCTGAAACCCTGAAACGGCCGAAGGCCCTGCAACTCTAAAACGGCCGAAGGCCCTAACTCCCTCCCTTATAAAGCATTTTATCCTTCTCCACTTTTTTCCGGATCTCTTTCAGCATTATTTCTGTCATAGTATCCAGCCCGTATTTCGTTTTATAGCCCCAGTCCCGGTGGGCAACACTGTCGTCGATACTTTGCGGCCAGCTGTTGGCAATGGCTTGTCTGAAATCGGGTTTGTAGCTTATAGAAAAATCGGGGATGTGTTTCTTGATTTCCGAATAGATATCTTTGGGAGTAACGCTGAATCCCCCTAAATTATAGGAGCTGTGGAGCGAAAGTTTATCCCGGTCGGCCTCCATAAGGTTAATGGTGCCCTGAATGGCGTCGGGCATGAAAAGCATAGGTAGGGCAGTGTCTTCAGAAAGGAAGCATTCGTATTTGCCTTGGCGGATGGCCTCGTAGTAAATTTCAACAGAATAGTCGGTTGTGCCGCCACCAGCCTCGGTTTTGTAGCTTATTAAACCGGGATAGCGAATGCTCCTGACATCCAGTCCGTATTTGTTGTAATAGTAATCGCACCAGCGTTCTCCGGCCAGTTTTGAAATCCCATAAACCGTAATGGGTTCCATGGTTGTAAGCTGGGGAGTGTTCTGCCGTGGCGTGGTAGGGCCGAAAACCGCAATGGAACTGGGCCAGAACACTTTTTTCACGTCTTCAACGATCCTGGATATTTCCAATACGTTCATCAGACTGTTCATGTTGATGTGCCAGGCGGGGATGGGAAGTTTCTCTGCGTTTCCGGAGAGCACGGCTGCCAGATGATAGATCTGGGTGATGCGGTGGCGAATAATGAAATGGATGAGCTGCTTATCGTCCATAACATCCAGAATCTGAAAAGGACCGCTGTCCATAACATCTTTACTGGCAGGTTTTATATCGCTTGCAAACACATTTTCGTATCCGTATTGCTTCCGCAGCTCAAGCACCAGCTCGGATCCTATCTGTCCTGCGGCACCAATAACAAGAATTTTTTCCATTAATTCGGGGGAGATTTAATACAGGGCGAAATTAGGATATTCTTTCGGTGCAAAAAATGATATTAAACATGAACTGTAAACCGAGAAAGAACGTGTTCTTAAATTCTACTTTCACGCTTTTTGATGATCTTTTCAAGTTGCTGATTTGCCTCATCCATTTCTACAAACTTGGCTTTTCTGCTAAGTATCTCATACAATTCATTATCAAGATACTTCTGGTTCTTTGCAAAATCATTAGTTTCAGTGATGATTTCAACTTCGTCTTTGTTGAATTTACTCAGAAGCAAGATAAGCTTGTCGTAAACCCCGTCATTCACTCTTAACTTCACGGTTTGCATATGATACATTTTAAACAAATAGAAATTTCTTTTTTTATTTCAGACGACATATTCCTAAATCATGATGGAGGAATACAATGGCGGGATTCTTATTGAATAGATTTTGAATGTTTGCTTGTTGCTGCTTTTTTTGAGCTAATCTTTTTATGTATAGTTTTTTTCCGGTAATTACGAATAAATTCGCTAATTTCCTGACGTGCAACATCAGTTAATGGGTCGCTTGCAATTATAAAGTCAACACCTTTTGGTTCTTTTATGTGTCCCATATCTTTATGATTTAAAATATTTTTCAATAAGAACAATAGCAGATCGGGTTGGAATAATCAACCGTTGTCCGCTTAAAGTATAAGCACCCAAAGTCTTTTGGTAATGCTCAATAAGTTTGGTCTTTGCAGTAAAACCAACAAAGCCTTCAAAACCATATTGGAATGAAACTTTACAGGCATGAGCTACTAAATTTCCAGCAACGCCTTCATAAAGTTTACTTTGTCCTATGTTGAAAGGTGCGTTTTCAAGCAAGTGCATATACACATGGTCTTTTTCTATTGACAAGCTTAATAATCCTTGAATAATGTTCGGATTGTTAGGTATTGTCAATTACAAAAAACCTCTTTTGTATCATCTGCGAGCTCCGATTTCCAATTAAAATTCCAACCATTCTTTTTTGTTACCTGTTTTATGTCATTTATAGTCAAGCGCAAAATATCTGTAGCAAAGCTGTCACCTGAAATAGTGTTTTGGATGGAATTTGTCAGCTTATCTACTATAAAATCGAGATGGAAAGATTTCTTCGTTTTCACCTTGCTAATTTACAAATAATTAACCTGTTCTGTCAACCAATATTGAGATTTAAACGCTAAATGTTTATCCTATCGGGATTAAACTTCAGAATAAGACCAGCATGATATAATAATTGAAAAAAAGCTGCTACGTACATAGATTCAAATCAATACGAGCAATATGACTTTGAAAACCTTGCACAAAATAATAGAAAATGGCTTAGGCGGGAAGATAAAAATTCACATCGAATTGTAATTTCACAATTCCTATATTTGTAGAAAAAAAATACAATGTCTCAAAGACCCGTTCGAGTACGCTTTGCTCCTAGTCCCACAGGCCCTTTACATATCGGCGGCCTGCGCACAGCCATCTTCAATTACCTTATAGCCAAACAGAACAATGGCGTTTTCATTCTGCGCATTGAAGATACCGATCAGACCCGCTTTGTTCCCGGCGCTGAAGAGTACATCATTAATTCCTTAAAATGGGCTGGGATCGTGCCCGACGAGGGGGTTTCTTTCGGGGGAGAATATGGACCGTACCGGCAATCTGACCGGAAATCCATTTACAAAGCGTATGCCGATCAGCTAATCAGCTCCGGAAATGCTTATTATTCGTTCGACACACCGGAAGAGCTCGACAAACTCCGCAAGGAGCACGAGGCACGCAAAGAAACTTTTATTTACAATGCAGCCGTCAGGGATGGACTGAACAATTCCCTAAAGATGACGGATGAAGAAATCCAAAAGCATCTTTCTTCGGGTCAACCCTATGTTATCCGCTTTAAGTTTGATCCGGGAGAGGAAATTGTTATGCAGGATCTTATTCGCGGTGAGGTGCGGGTTCAGGCAGCTACTCTTGACGACAAGGTGCTTTTCAAGTCGGATGGAATGCCTACCTATCATCTTGCAAATGTAACCGACGACTACCTTATGAAAATCTCCCACGTGATACGAGGAGAAGAATGGCTCCCCTCCCTTCCACTGCATGTGGCGCTTTACAAGGCATTTGGCTGGGAAAGCAGCATGCCCGAATTTGCGCACCTTCCTCTGATTCTTAAACCCGACGGGAAAGGCAAACTTAGCAAGCGTGACGGCGATAAAGGGGGATTCCCGGTATTTCCGCTCGAATGGAAAGATCCCGAAAGCGGAGAAACTTCGTCTGGATACCGCGAAGCGGGCTATTTTCCCGAGGCCTGCGTAAACATCCTTGCATTTTTAGGCTGGAATCCCGGTACCGAACAGGAGATTTTTACCCTTCCGGAACTGGCAGCGATTTTCTCCCTCGAGAAAGTAGGAAAATCAGGCTCAAAATTCGATCCCGATAAGGCAAAATGGTATAATCACCAATACCTTCAGCAAAAGTCCGATGCTGAACTATCTAAATCGTTCGCGGAACTGCTCCAAACAAAAGGGGTTGAGCTGCCCGATTCGCCAAAACTTCAGAAGATTACCGGACTGGTAAAGGAAAGGGCCAACTTTGTTCGAGAATTATGGGATCACGCGGATTTCTTTTTCGTTCGGCCTACAGCGTATGATCCGGAAGTTGTGAAAAAACGCTGGAACCCGCAGGTTGCTGAACAGATGAAACAAATCCTGGAGCTTTTGGAAAGAAGTGATGATTTTACTGCTCAAAGCCTTGAACCCAAAGTGAAGACGTTCATTGAAGAAAAGGCTTTTGGTATGGGACAGATTATGAATGCTTTGAGACTTTGTCTGGTTGGTACGTCCAAAGGACCAGGTATATTCGACATTTCCGAAATACTAGGTAAAGAGGAAGTCATTTTGAGGATACGAAATGCTGTTTTTCAATTTGAAAATTAAACAATTTGAAAATTGGTTAATTAGTTAATCATTGTTGTCCGGTAAAAGATTTGAGATTCCTCGCTTTGCTCGGAATGACATTCTATTTCGAGTTTCAGGAGTTGGTTGGGGTTGGTTGGCAGCGAAGCTGCCAAC